>JAFUZY010000002.1 GCA_017476375.1 Eubacterium sp. | reverse complement strand
TTTAGGTCAATATGATGAAAAACTTCACTGATTGTATATACAGGATCAGAAATTTCTATTATTTTTGAAATTTCCAGTGGTAATTTTAATTGATATGATGTATTATATACATCAGTGATTTTTGTTTTCATATCAATTACATTATATCACTAAAAAGACTGCATTCCTACCTTTTCGGCGGGAATGCAGTCGATTTTTTATTTAGGCTTTTTTTACAGCCCCTTTAGTATTTATCCTTCTTGTGAGATATAAAGAGCACTTGTATTGATATTCGTGTTATCAACATACCAGCTCCTGCCGATTTTAACAACATAAAGTTCCTGAGTCGCTACAAGCTCATTTCTCTGATTCTTAACCTCAACTTTTGCTTTAGCAACTGATGAGATATCCTCTGAGCAATCAAGTTTCTTGAATGCATTAATCATGCTGTCTTTATAATTATCCTCAACTGTTTTCTTGAAGAAAAGAACCTTCTTTTCGTGTGAAGTGTTTTCAATTCCGAACTTATCTGCCTTAGCTTCTCCGCTCTCGGCAACGGGCTTGATTCTCTTTGAAAATTCTTCAATATAAGCCTTTGCTTCATCAGCAGAAAGCTATTCGCAGGATTTAACCTCGGTTGTAAGCTTATAAACAGGCTGTTCTTCGGTTACGGTCTGCTTTTTGCCGTCAACAATGTTTTCGGTTTCAACCTTCTGAATATCGCCGAACATAACCTGGTATGCGCCGATTGTTTCATCTCTTAAAACCTTTTTGTTATCGGGAGTGAAGGTTCTTTTTGTTCCGGTTAGTGAATCGGCATAAGTCTGAACATTTGCCTCAAGCGCGCCGAACATATAATCGGTGTTCATAAAGTCGTCGCCGTAAACCTCATGGCGAACCTCGGCAAGTTTTGAAAAATACTTATCAAAAACAGCGTCGTAATTATCCCAACCGTCGGTTCTAACAAGTTCGCAGTAATATGCATACATCGTGTTATAAACCTTGTCGATTGCTTCCTGTTCTTCCTTTGAGCCGGTTCCGACAAAGTCCGCCTGTTTAACCTCTTCGCCGTCGTTAACATATGGGCTCATATAGGCATTTCTGATGAAATCGCCGTATTTCTGATTCTTTGAAACAAGCGTTGTCTTATATGAATTATATCCGTCACCCGTCTGAACAATACCGTCAACATATGCCTGGGCAACCTTCTCGGGGGAGAACGCAGTGTATCTTGTTGCAACCGTGAAAATTGATAAAACAATAAGAACAACAGCAAGAACTATGCTGACGCAAACTGCATATGCGCTTGCACTAAAGCCTTTTTTCTCTTTATTTGCCATTTTACGCCCCTCCTTACTCTGAAATCTGCTCGCCGTCTTGGGTTGCTTCAACTGCCTGAGCTTCAACAGCCTGTGCAACCTCTTCGGCAAGGCTTTCTGTTTCTTCTGCAACGCCTTCTGCAGCTCTCTTTTCAAGGAGCGCAGCGGTTATTCTTTCCTTCTTTTCGCCAACCATATCATAGAAGAGAATCGGAACGAACTGAAGAACAACGAATAATGCAGGGATGATTGTGTATATAGCAAGGAATCTGTTAAGAGTGCTGTCTGCCTGAGTTGCATATGCAACATTTGCGCTCTGCGAGAACTGATAGCCCGACCATGTGTAAACAAGAATGGGCGCAAGCCATTTTGTTAATGCAGAAGCAATTTTTGAAAACAGACCGTAGCCCGCATATGCAAGGCCTTCCTGGCGTTTTCCTGTTTTATATTCCATCTCGTCAATACAGTCTGCAATCATAATATTCGGGGTAACATTCGTGTTACCGTGCTGAATTCCGCAGAAGAAATTGAGAATGAGGAACGGAACGATAAGCGTGCTGTTGAAACCGATACCTCTTGAAACAAAGTAAAGAATTGCAAGAGAGGATGCGCCGTAGCAGCAGAAAAGAATATATGTTCTCTTTGTTGAGAATTTCTTTAAAACGAGATTAACAAGAAGGGTTCCGACTGCAGTTCCGATACCCATTGGAAGCATAAGAGCAAGCTTTAAGCCCTTTGAACCAAGGAGGTAAACAGCTATGTAAAGTGAAACTGTTCCGTAAACACCGCGTCCGAAACCGAAGAGCTTTGTTAAAGAAACCATCAGAAGGTTTTTGTTTGTGAAAACAAGTTTGATTGATTCAATAAGCGAAACCTTTTCGGTTGTATAGGGAACGCGCTCTTTGTTATTTGCAAAGAAAATCATAACAAAGATAATCATTCCGAGTGCGCAGATTGCGGTTGAAATGATGAGGTCGATTCCCTGACCCTCGGCATTTTTATACTGCTGCTGACCCATTATCGCCTTCATAATTGCCGGAACAACGATGATAACAACCTGACCGCCGCTCTGACCTACGCTGCGAAGGAAGGAGGCGATTGAAATTGCGCTCGACCTCTCACTCGGATTAGGTGAACAAAGTGCGCCAAAGCAGTTTGCAGGTGATTCAACTGCACAGGAAACCGCTGTATAAAGCGAATAGATTATAAACATCCAGATTGTTGCAACCATGAACGAAGATGTATTCGGAGCCATAAACACAAGCATTGAAACAATTGCAAGCGGAATAGCGCCGAAACCTACCCATGGCTTAACCTTACCGAGGCTTGTTCTGGTTCTGTCTACAAGGATTCCGATAATAAGCTCCATAATAGCTCCAACGAAACCTGCAACTCCGAAAACAGAGGAGATAACTGTTGCGAGCTGAGCCGAATCAAAGCCCTTGCCCTTGAATGCGAAGTCAGCAAAGAAGGTCATTGTGTAGTCGGGCATCCATCCGGTGAGCAGAGCAACACCGAAAAGTCCGATACCGAAGGTGACAATCTCAGATGGCTTCATAAATTTCTTTTCCGCCGGTGCAGAGTTTGCAACAGCGGCTTTTTTCTTTGCCATAAAGAAAACCCCTTTTCTATTGGCAGAGCAAAAATAAAAAACTCGAATTTCGCTTAAAAACTTTGTTTCAGGCGTATTCGGATTTATATTGCTCTGCCTAAATTCAAATCTATTATAACAATAATTAGTAAAATATACAATAAAAATTTACATATTTATAACATTTTGTTTGTTTTTTCTGAAATTTCATATAACAAAAAACAACAATGTTCAATTGGGGTACGTCCCCAATTGAACATTGCTTTAATAATTGTTTTTGAAAAAAGGAGATTTTTATACAAATAGTATATTATTATAGTAAATCTGCAAGGGTTTTTGAATTGAGAAAATCCATTATAACCTCGTTAAGCTCGTTCCACATCGGTCGTGACAAGCAGCTTCCCTCTTTCGTACATTCCTTTTCACATTCAATGCAGGATACGGGAGCAAGCGATTTTTCGGTAAGCGCAAGAATTTCGCCGACTGAATATTCCTCCGCCTTTCGATTAAGCTTATATCCGCCCGTTTTGCCCCTTGCGGAATCGAGTAAGCCCCCTTTTGAGAGCTTTGAAACAATCGCTTCAAGATATTTCATGCTTATTTCCTGCCTCTCGGAAATATCCTTGAGTGAAATATAAGAGCCATCGTCGTGCTGAGCCAAATCAAGCATAACGCTCATTGCATATCTTCCTTTAGTTGAAATAATCATTTTTCATCATCTTCTTTACTGAAATATTCCTGAGCAATGCGAACGCTTTCCATTGCATCCTTTGCATAGTAATCGGCATTAATGCGCTTTGGATAATCCTTTGTTAAAACTGCTCCTCCGACAAAAACCTTTGCGTCGGTTTGCTCGTGGAGAAGCTTAATTGTTTTTTCCATATTAACAACCGTTGTTGTCATAAGAGCTGATAAGCCGACTAATTTAACATTATTTTCAACCGTCTGTTTAACAACCTCTTCGCATTTAACATCCTTTCCGAGGTCTAAAACATCGAAGCCGTAGTTTTGAAGAAGAACCTTGACTATATTCTTTCCGATATCGTGAATATCGCCCTCAACGGTTGCAATTATTATCTTTTCGCCCTTTTTCTGAGCCTTTCCGCCGTTTATCATTTTTGCCTTGATTTCATCAAAGGCTGCCTTTGCGGAATCGGCACTCATCAGAAGCTGGGGAAGAAAAACAGTGCTTTTTTCAAATCCGGCTCCAACCTTATCAAGAGCAGGAATAATATGCTCATTTATAATTTCAAGGGAGGAAGTTGTTTCAAGAAGCTCCTTTGCGCACTTTGCACTTTCCTCCTTCATTCCCTTGACTATTGCATCAAAAAGCGATATTCTGCTTTCGCTTTTGCCTACTGCATCTTCAACGGGAACAGCCGATTCGATATACTGAGAGCAGCCCTCGTCAAGCCCTGCAAGAGCATTATATGAATAATAAGCATTCATCATTGCCTTTGATTTCGGGTTGATTATCCCTCCGCTGAGTCCCGATTGCAGAGCCATCGTATAGAAGGTTGAATTAACAAGTTCCCTGTTCGGCAGACCGAAGCTGATATTTGAAACGCCGAGAACGGTGTTAACGCCCAAAGCGTTTTTAACATAATCAACAACTTTTAGCGTTTCAACGGCATTCTGAGAATTTGTTGAGATTGTCATCGTCAGCGCGTCAACCACCAGGTCTTTTTTATCAATACCGTATTTCTGAGCTTCGTTTATCATTTTTTCGGCAAGAGCAATTCTTTCCTTTGCCGTTTCGGGTATTCCGCTTTCATCAAGACAAAGACAAACAACAACGCCGCCGTATTTTTTTGCAAGCGGAAAAATTCTTTTCATTGATTCTTGCTTGGCGTTAACGGAATTTATCATCGGCTTGCCGTTATAAATTCTGAGCGCCTGCTCCATTGCCTCATAATCCGAGGAATCTATCTGAAGCGGAAGCGATAAAACTGCCTGAAGCTCTGAAACTGCTTTTTTAAGCATTTTCGGTTCATCAATTTCGGGCAGACCGACATTAACATCAAGTATGTGCGCTCCGCATTCCGTTTGGGATATGCCTTCGCGGATTATATAATCAATATCATTTTCAATGAGCGCCTGTTTTAAAAGCTTCTTGCCCGTTGGATTGATTCTTTCGCCGATAACAACGCTTTTTGTTCCGAATTCAACGCATTTTGAATAGCTTGAAACAACGGTTTTATTCTTCTTTTCGGGTATGTTTTCATCTATATCCCTTGTTTTTTCAATAAGAGCCTTTATATGCTTAGGAGTTGTTCCGCAGCAGCCTCCGAGATATGAAACGCCAAGATTTGCAATCTCTTTCATACAATCTGCGAACTCATCTGCGCCAACATTATAAAATGTTTTTCCGTTGATTGATTCGGGCAGACCTGCATTCGGGCTTACCATAATCGGAAGCGAGCAGCACTCTCTTAGCTCCTTAACAAGCGGTATCATCTGCTTTGGTCCGAGACCACAGTTAAATCCGATAACATCAACTCCGAGACCCTCGCAAAGAGCGCACGCAGTTTTAACATCTGCGCCGGTCAGCAATCTTGCATTCTCGTCGAAAATCATTGAAACAAAAACGGGAAGCGAGCAGTTTTCCTTTGCGGCAAGAACTGCTGCTTTAATCTCATAGGTGTCGCCCATCGTTTCAATTAAAACGAGGTCTGCGCCGTCTTTACCTGCGCGAACAACCTTTGCAAATGCGTCAACGCAATCTTCAAAATCGAGAGAGCCGAGGGGCTTTAAGAGCTTTCCCGTGGGTCCTATATCAAGAGCAACCTTTTTGCCCGTTCTTCCTGCAAGCTCAACTCCGGCTTTAACAAGTTCCTCATAATTTTCATATTTCAGAGGATTAGCGCCGAAGGTGTTTGAAGTGATTATATCGGCGCCGGCGTCTGCGTAGGCATAGTGAACTGCAAGCACACGCTTCGGGTCGGTTATATTCAGTTGTTCGGGAAGCTCGCCTGCTTTGAGATTGAGCATCGTTCCCATTCCGCCGTCAAAATATTTAATCATTTCAAACATCCCTATAAATCGGGTGTGGGCAGATCCCACCCTTAATTCTTAATTCTTAATTCTTGATTCTTAATTTTCAATTCTTATAAATCGGGTGTGGGCAGCGCCCACCCTTAATTCTTCATTCTTAATTCTTAATTCTCAATTCCTATGATCGCCGTAACGCTCTTGCTCGGCATCATTTCAAGGCTTTCACTGAGCGTTATTCCGATTCGCTTTGTTAGCTCAAGCATTGCAAAAACCTTCTTCTGCTCGCTTATATCAAGGTCGTAGTAGCCGGGGGAAAACCTGCTTCTGAGCTTAAATCCGTACTGCTTTTTTATCTCTTCTTCAAGTCCGTCGCAAACCTCTTCAATTTTCTCGGCTGCCGCCGCCTGAAGAGCCATACCGAAGGAAAGATTTTCAAGAACGGCAAGTTTTATACTGCGGTCAACCCCAATGCCGAGCGTTGCGCCGAAAACAGCAGCCTTTTTGCAGCCCCTGAGGTTTTCGGCAAGCGCTTTGCTTTTAAAAGCATAGCCCCCGATTTCAACAGCTTCTTCGCCAACCGCGCAGTCAAATACTCTCAGAAGAGTTTTCGGTTGAGAAACGCTTTCTATTTTTTCAATTGCCTCATCAGCAAGAGAAAGGATTGCCTCATCCTTTGTTTTGCTGCTTGTTCGCATATAGCGCAAAACTTCGTCTTTGTTCATATTAATGATTGATAATATCTGAAAGCCCGTTCATTATCTGAGCTGAAACCTCGGGCTTATTCATCGTATAAATATGTATGTTGTTAACTCCGTTTGCCATTAAATCAATAATCTGCTCGGTTGCATAAACTATGCCTGCCTGCTTCATTGATTTAGGGTCGTCGCCGAAGCGCTCCATAATTTTGAAAAACTTTTTCGGAACGCTTGAATTTGAAAGCTCTATGCTTCGTTTTATCTGATTTGCATTCGTTATCGGCATAATTCCTGCAATAAGAGGAACATTAACTCCTTTTTTAATGCAGAGTTCCTTGAATTCAAGGAATTTTTCATTATCAAAAAACATCTGAGAGGTTAAGAATTCCGCTCCGCAGTCAACCTTAAATTTAAGGTTGTTTATATCCGCCTCCCTGCTTTCGCTTTCGGGATGCATTTCGGGATAGCATGCACCGCCGATACAAAAATCGCCTATTCTCTTAATTTCATTAATCAACTCATAGGCATAGCGGAAATACTGCTTATCGGGAAAAACAAAGCCTTCGGGTATATCCCCTCTGAGAGCTAAAATATTTTCAATATTATTCTCTTTAAGTTCGGTTACAACCCTGTCAATCTTTTCCTTCGTTGAGGTTAAGCAGGTTAGATGGGAAAGCGGAGTTATTCCGTTATCCTTAATCTCGTTGGCAATCTCCTGAGTGAAGCCCGAACGGGTTCCTGCAGCCCCATAGGTAACGCTCATAAAATCGGGATTTGATTTACTCATTTTCCTGACCGTTGCTTTGGTGTTTTCAATTTTATCCCACTGTTTGGGAGGAAAAACCTCAAATGAAACAGTGACTTCTTTGTTTTTCAGTATCTCGCTGATTTTCATAAAATCATCTCTTTAAAATTTTAAATAATTATAGATTTTAATTCCCACTTTGTCAATGACTTGGCATATACGCATTTTCCGTTCTCGACTGATGGGAAGAGGGTGCGTTTATTCGTTCGCCTGCCGCTAGTGCAGTAAAAAGGGTGCGTCTATTCGTCCGCCTCGTCCAAACATATTTCGGGATTGAAGCATTTTGCAAAGGTGCAAAAGTTAAGAGCATATTTTAACAAACAATGGGGACACACCTCAGAACGGTGCTGAGGCAATAACGCGGTTTGTAGAGGAATGTCCCCGATTGTTTGTGGAAGCGGTTTAGTTAAATGCAAAATGCTAAGAATCCCTTCATATGTTTCTCCTCTCAAATCAAAATTTCGCTTCACTGCTTTTTGATTTGTATTATATAATCGTCGCTCGCGACCCGAAATTCCTCATTCCTCATTCCTAATTCCTAATTCGCGAAGCGCCTGTCCCCGTGTGCTGTGGAGGGAACGCCAATTTCGTTCGCCGATAATATAATTGCCGTGCGCAGCACCCGAAATTCCTCATTCCTCATTCCTCATTCCTAATTATTTAAGAATTACTGTTAATATTGAATTGCTCTTGCTTTCAAGTGTGTTTTTAAAATCCCCGTAGTAAATTTCATCAAGCTTCTTTTCGGCGGTTGATTCAATTATTTTCATTTCTTTGAAATCGCCTTCAATTTCAATTGCGTTGTCGCCGCCCTCGTTAACGATAACAAAAACAGTTTCATTTTCGGGTGTTTTGAAGGCAAAGGCATTGAAATCATTGTTATCCTTTTTCGGTCTGAGTCCAATATCAAGGGCTTTTGAGCCAATGGGAATATATTTTGAAAAATGCGCAAAACCATAATATCTTTCGTTAATATACCACTTTGAAAAATCGGGGCTTGCGCTCATCATAGCGTCACTGTAATCAAATCCGTCGTCGTGAATCGCAATTCCGTTTACTGCAACCCATGAGGTCCAGCTTTCGCTGCCCGTATAAATCATATCCTGACCGATAATTCTTGCCGTTATCAGCGCGCCCTTGAAATTTTTTGTGTGGCTCTTGTTCGGCAGCTCACACCATTCGCTCATATCAAACCGAATATTCGGATTATTTTTAACAAGGCGGTCGTAAAACTCATATCTTATCTCGGGTTCAAAATCGCTGTGGTAGGAATGAAAGGCGAAAACGCCGAGAACCTTCATTATCTCTTCATCCTTAATCATAGCGCCAAAATACTCGATTGTTTTGCCGAGAAATTCGCCGCTTTCGGGAGCATAAAGCTTAACGGGGAGCTTTCTTCTTATTATCTCTTTTGCAAAAAGATGAAGAATTTCAACAACCTCTTCGGTTTCATAGTGGCAGCCCTCCTGCCAAACGTATGAGCCTCCCCATTTCCACTGGGGCTCATTAATCGGGCTTATGTAGTTAACGGGAAAGCCCTCGTTCAGAAAATGCTCGGTTACATCAAGAAAATAATTAACGAAATCCATATACTTTGATTTCGGGATATTGCAGGTGTGGTAAAGCAGACTGCCCGATGCCTGACCCGTTGAGGTCTGGGAATAATGGGGCGAATTTGCAAACAGAATCAGAGTGTCGACATTGCCGAGAGCAAGGCATTTTTTCATCATGGTAACTGCGTTTTTATCCCTTGAAAAATCCCAGCTTGTTTCTTCCTTTTCCCTGTCGAAAAGCATAAAACTTTCGGTTCTCCTCCATGGGTCGCGAACCCTGAAATTTTCAGAATCATATCCGCCGCCGACATTATAGCGATAGATGTTGAGCTTTAGCCCGTCGTCGCCGTAAAGCAGGGAGGCAATTTTGTTTTGGGTTTCCTCATCCGCGCAGTACTGGCTCCACCAGCAAGCAGACGTTCCCCAGCCCTTTAAGGTCTGAAGTTCTTTTGCGTTTGAAAGATTAATCTTCATAAGGATTCCGCCTTTACTTTTTCTAAACTTTAGTATAAAATTATATAAGAATAAAGTCAACAAATGCGGAGAAAAAAATGGATATAAAAAACATAAAACTTGCAGCCCTTGACCTTGACGGCACTCTTCTTGCAGATAATAAGCTGCTTTGCGAAGGCGCAAGGGAAGTTCTTGAAGAGGCAAAGGAAAGAGGAATTCACATTGTTCCGATAACGGGCAGACCGTATAAAGGCGTTCCCGATTTCATAAAATCTCTTTCGTCAGTTGAGTATATAATAACCTCAAACGGCGCCCAGATTATTGAAAAGAAAAGCGAAAAAAGTATTTTTTCATATACGATTTCAAACAGAAAAAGCAAGAAGATTATGGAAATACTCCGTTCCTTTCCCTGCCTTTTTGAGCCTTTTTGCGACGGAGTCGGCTATACGGAAAAGCATATTTATGATTTTTATCTTTCAAATTTCAGGGGAACTCCGCTTGAAGAATATTTCACCTCTTCGAGAGTTATCTGCAACGATTATAATGAAATATTCAGGGATGCGTCAAAATGTGCGGATGAGTTTTTTGTTTCCTGTCCCGATGAGAAAACGAGAAGCAGGCTTATGGAAAAGGTTAATGAGCTTGGCTCTGTTCAGTTTTGCACCCACCGCGACCGTTTTCTTGAAATTTCCGAAAGGGGAACGGATAAGGGCAATGCGCTCAGGATTATCTGCAAGCATCTCAAAGTTGATATAAATGAAACAATTGCCTTCGGCGACGGTGAGAACGATATACTCCTTCTTGAAGCCGCAGGAATAGGCGTTGCAATGGGAAACGCCGAGCCTCCGCTCAAAAAACACGCCGATATTATTGCAAAAACGAACAACGCCAACGGCGTTTGTGAAATAATAAGCAGGCTCAATCGATAGGATTGAGCCTGCTTATTATAATTATGAATTAGGAATTATGAATGATGAATTGAGGTTACTCGGCTTCGCCTCGGACAATAAATTGCGCGAACCGTGGTTCGTGGTTCGTGGCTCGCAACTATAATCGGAGCGAAGCGACCCGAAATTATGCATTTTGCATTTTCGCACAGGGGACAGACCCCTGTGTGAAAATGGCTAAAAAAGCAGGACAAAAACGCATAAAATTGGCTCTATTACTTAATCGCACAGGGGTCTGTCCCCTGTGCGAATTACTAAACTG
>JAFUZY010000037.1 GCA_017476375.1 Eubacterium sp. | reverse complement strand
TTTTCAGGTCGATTGCTGCCCGGCTGAGAATCCCATTTCGGTCCGCCGACCGCACCGAGAAGAACTGCGTCTGATGCCTTGCAGGCATCGGCAGTTTCTTTCGGATACGGAACGCCTGTTTCGTCAATTGCGCATCCGCCGAGAAGCTGATAGTTGTAGTTGAACTTAAATCCAAACTTCTCACCCGCCTTGTCAAGCACCTTGATTGTTTCATCAACAATCTCAGGCCCGAGTCCGTCACCTTTTAAAACTGTATTGTTATAATCCCTCATCTTATCTCCCTCCCTCTGTCATTGGGGACTGTCCCCAATGACAGAGCTGTATAATTTAATATTACTAAATGTATTTTTTTGGAATTTTTAAAATTCTTTCCATCCTTCGATTTGATATTTTACCTCTCTTCATAGCATCAACTATGTCGGTTATTTCCGTTTCGTTTGAAAACTTGCTGTAAAAATCAATTAATTCTTCATCATCCACGCCGTCGCATAAGCTTTTAATGATAAAATCATTGATTTCGTTTTTAGCTGTATTTTTGTGTAAGGAAAGGAACTCATCATTGCTAATCATGCTCTCAATGAAATCTGTATCAGATATTTTTCCTTCTGAATTTGAAAAATAATCATTGTAACTGCTCCATTGATACTCACTCGGAGCATTACAGATATTTGCACTAACAGGATTATTATGAATGTATCTCAAAACCATAAACAAATAAGCATCGTCATTTATGGCACTGCTGTAAAACCTTCCGTTAAACAACGGACCGGTTCTTTTATGCTTATAGTTATATTTTGGAACAAATGATGCTCCAAATGACTTAAACACATTTGACATTGTATTATGTTCTTTAAATTTCATAAGTAGATGAATATGGTTGCTCATAACGCAATATGCAAGAATTTTACAATCATATTCATCAACTGCCTTCTTTATTTCCTTAAGAAAGAAAAGATAGTCTTTTGAATCAAAGAACAGCACTTGAGAATTGTTGCCCTTAATTACAATATGATAAATATTGCTTTCTGAAAGCTTTCTTGAAGTCCTTGGAATGATACTCCCTCTTCTCTTTTCTGTCATTGGGGACTGTCCCCAATGACAGAGGTGTAATATTTTTTGATGGAAAGTGATTGATTTTTTACTCTTTGTATATTTAGCAAATGTCGAATATTCCCGGCATGGTGTCGTCGCGGTAGGTGTCGGGCTGGTCACGGTTGATTGCGCAAATTATTCCCTTCATCGAAGCATAGCTGATATTATGACTTACGCCGATTCCGAAAACGTCCTTTCCCTGCGGGTTTTTGAGGTGAATATAGCTGATAGCCTTTGAATCCGAACCGACTGCGATTGCATGTTCGCTGTAATCTATAAATTCATAACCCGTTATTCCGATTGCCTGAATAGCTGTGAAGAATGCGCCGATAGGTCCGCTGCCCTCACCCGAAATGTTCTTCGGCTCAGAATTCTTATATGTTATTGTTCCTTCAAATTTAACCTTTGAAAGTTCTTCATCCTCAATTTTTTCTTCATAAACCTTGTAATTACGAAGTTTATAAGGTCCTGCAACATTTCTGTATTCCTTCTGGAACAAATCGAAAACCTCGGTTGCGGAAAGCTCTTTTCCCTTTTCATCGCAGGCTTTCTGAACAACTGCACCAAATTCGGGATGCATTGCCTTTGGCATTTTAATGCCATAGTTATTTGAAAGGATAAATGCAGTTCCGCCCTTGCCCGACTGGGAGTTAATGCGGATAATCGGCTCATATTCCCTGCCGACATCAGCAGGGTCAATCGGAAGATACGGAACCTCCCACATCTCGCTCTTGCTCTCTTCCATATACATTTTGCCCTTGTTGATAGCGTCCTGATGAGAGCCTGAGAACGCAGTGAAAACAAGCTCGCCTGCATACGGATGACGGGGCGGCACTTCCATCTTTGTGCAACGCTCGTAAACCTCTCTGATTTTATTTATCTCATGGAAATCAAGCTCGGGGTCAACTCCCTGAGTCCACATATTAAGTGCAAGAGTAACAACATCAACATTACCCGTTCTTTCGCCGTTTCCGAAAAGGGTTCCCTCAACTCTGTCCGCGCCTGCCATAAGGGCAAGCTCGGTTGCGGCAACTCCCTCTCCCCTGTCGTTATGAGGATGGAGCGAAATAATTGCAGCGTCCCTGTTTGGAAGATGACGGCAGAAATATTCAATCTGGTCGGCATAGCCGTTTGGAGTTGAACACTCAACCGTTGAAGGAAGGTTGAGAATAATCGGATTTTCCTTGGTTATATGAAGTTCCTCCATAACCCGACGGCAGATTTCAACCGCATTATCCATTTCGGTTCCCGTAAAGGACTCGGGTGAATATTCAAAACGGATGTTCATATCCGGATTATTCTTCTTTTCCTCTTCGGTAAGCTCATAAATAAGCTTCGCACCCTTAACTGCAATATCAATAACGCCCTGCATATCGGTTTTGAAAACAACCTTTCTCTGAAGAGTTGAGGTTGAATTATAAAAATGAACGATAACATTCTTTGCGCCGTGAATTGCCTCAAAGGTTTTCTTGATAAGATGGGGCCTTGCCTGAACAAGCACCTGAATTGTTACATCATCGGGAATATAATTTCCGTCGATAAGAGTTCTTAAAATCTCGTATTCGGTTTCACTTGCAGAAGGAAAACCGACCTCGATTTCCTTAAATCCAACATCAATAAGAGTTTGGAAAAACTCGAGCTTTTCCTGAAGATTCATCGGGTCAACAAGCGCCTGATTTCCGTCTCTCAAGTCAACGGAACACCAAACGGGAGCCTTTGTTATAACATTATTAGGCCACTGTCTGTCAGGAATGTTGATGGGTTTAAACGGTGTGTACTTTTCATAACCTTTTTTCATGATTTTTCTCCCTTCCGTGTGGGGTTGGTATAAAATAAAGCCCCTACACTATAAAAGTATAGGGGCGTTAAAAACGCGGTACCACCCTATTTCAGCGGCAAGGTCAGCCGCCCTTTAGCATCAAACAATGCCTCAACCGATAACGCGGTTAAGCGGGCGCGCCTATCAATTTCTGTTCAGCGCGTCAACTCCGCAGAGAGCTATGCATTAATCACTCTGTATCAGCTTGCACCAACCGCTGACTCTCTTAAACTAAAATGAAAAATCTTTTTCTGCATCAAAGTCTTTAAATAGGTCATTTTTTAATTTTCAGTAATTAGTATTATATCAAATAATAATCTTTTGTCAAGAACGAATTAATAAAACCGGAGCGAAGCGACCCAACAACTCGGAGCTCGGCACTCGCAACTCGGAACTAAAGAACAGAGTATCCATAGCTGTTTGCAATTGCAAGAACTGCCATACCCTGTTTACACATAGGGCAATCGTGCGCCTGATAGGCACTGTATTCGGGAATATCGCTGCTTGAAAAGATAGTGTTAACATGAACTCCGTTAATGCTCTCTGCTGCGCTGAAAACGCTCGAAATGCCAACAACATTTCCGCCATAGTACTCAACGCTTTCCATTGCGCGTTCAACGGTTTTTCCGCTTGTTATAGCCGAAATAAGAACAACGACGTTTTTCTCTTTAATCATTCTTACAAGGTTATCGCGGAAAATCAGATTTCCGTTTGCGTCATATTCCGAGCCAACGACAAATATCTCTTGCTTTGAATCCATACGAAACATATTCGGGCGTGAAAGTTCATGCGCAAGGTATGCGCCAAGCGCCTGTGTTTCATAAAGGCACAAAACCGTGTCAACGGAAATTCCGTTTGTATTATAGTATTCGGAAAGCAGCATAGCTGTGTCAACAGAAACATCATGGTTATGCTTAACGTCCGAAGTTCCGATATAATAATTTATGTGGTTATTTGCTGAGACAAAATGCCCCGGAACAACATGGATAAAAACCTTATCCGACCTCGGGCTTATTAATTTATAAACACTGTTCATAAAGCTAGCTCCTTATATAATATATTATAATTTTACATCATTAATTATA
Source organism: Eubacterium sp. (assembly GCA_017476375.1). Lineage (GTDB taxonomy): Bacteria > Bacillota > Clostridia > Oscillospirales > Acutalibacteraceae > Eubacterium_R. The sequence continues at coordinate 1,765 of JAFUZY010000037.1, read as the reverse complement.
ACTTTGCAACTATGTTTGTTATAGAAAAAAGACATTTGGTTTTTGTGTATATTCAACAAAGGTGTTTGCTTTATTAAAGTTTATGTGTTATATTATCTGCGAGGTAACATATATGAAAATAGGAAATGTTGAAATAAACGGTTCAGCCCTTCTTGCGCCCATGGCAGGGATAGGAGATAAGGCGTTTCGCGAGCTCTGCCACAACTACGGCGCCGCATACACAGTAACGGAGATGGTTTCATCAAAGGGACTGATTATTGGCGACAGAAAAAGCAAGGAGCTTTTAAGCCTCGGCAATGAGCATCCGACGGGCGCCCAGATTTTCGGCGATGACCCCGAAATTATGGCTCAGGCTGCGGTTAAATGCCTTGAATTTTCACCTGAAATAATTGATATAAATATGGGCTGCCCTGCCCCGAAAATTGCGATGAACGGCGGTGGTGCAAGTCTTATGAAAAAGCCCGAGCTTGCATATGAAATAACAAAGGCGGTTGTCGGGGCGGTTGATGTTCCCGTAACGGTTAAAATCCGCGCAGGCTGGGATGAAACCAGCGTTAACGCTGTTCGGATGGCTGAGCTTATTGAAAAAGCGGGCGCGTCAGCGATTGCCGTTCACGGAAGAACGAGGCAGCAGATGTATAGCGGAAAGGTTGACCTTGACCTTATCTATAATGTTAAAAAGGCAGTTTCTGTTCCGGTTATCGGCAATGGTGATATAACCGATGAGCAGAGCGCTGCAATTATGCTCGAAAAAACAAACTGCGATGCAATTATGATTGGCAGGGGCGCTCTCGGCAACCCATGGATTTTTCAGAAAATCAATGCATATTTAAACGAATGCCGTGTTATTCCCGACCCGACTGTTGCCCAGAAAATGGCAGTTATGCTAAGGCACATTCAGAAGGTTATTGAATATAAAGGAGAATACACCGCTATGAGAGAGGCGCGCCATCACGCTGCATACTACACAAAAGGTATGCGCGGCGGAGCGGCGCTCAGAAAAGAAATATGCTCCTTTGAGCATTTTGAACAGCTTGAGGAAATGGCATTCAGAATAGTAAAGGATTATGAATAATGCAAAAAACTCTTAACATAGCTTTAATCGAACCCGAAATACCTCAGAACACCGGAAATATTGCAAGAACCTGCGCCGCAACGGGAGCAAGGCTCCACCTTGTCGGCCCCATGGGCTTTCATATAACGGACAAGCAGGTGAAGCGCGCAGGACTTGATTATTGGGACAAACTCGATATAACCTATTATGATTCAAGCGCTGAATTTTTTGAAAAGAATAAGGGCTCAGCCTTTTATTATTTCACAACAAAAGCAGAGCAAGCACATTCGGATATTGAATATCCCGACGGCTGCTTCCTTGTTTTCGGAAAGGAAACAAAGGGGCTCCCCGAGGAGCTTTTGAAGGCAAATCACGATTCCTGCGTTCGCCTTCCTATGAGAGGAATTATCAGGAGTCTTAATCTTTCAAACGCCGTTGCAATCGGAACATACGAGGTTCTGAGGCAGTGGGATTACCCCGAGCTTTCGCAAAAAGGTCAGCTGCACACAATGGAATGGTAGTTAACAGAATTACGAATTACGAGTGACGAATTACGAATTGAGGTTACTCGCTGCGCTCGGACAATAAAATCACAATTTAGTTCCGAGTTTCGCGTTTCGCGTTCCGAGTTGAATCAATGGGGACATTCCTCCGAAGGAGGTGTGTCCCCTTGATTTGACGGTTGGGCTACCCGACTGACGGGAAGAGGGA
>JAFUZY010000001.1 GCA_017476375.1 Eubacterium sp. | reverse complement strand
GTAATCTCGACCAACGGTTCCCAAAATTTGTTACCGGCTTGGAGCGCCGACAAATTTTGACCGTTCGGCAGTTCTTTTTGTTCGCTTCATCTGCCACTGGCAGCGCTCACAAACGAACCGTAACTCGTAATTCGTAATTAGCTATGCTCCGAATCTTCTGTTTCGGTTTTCAAAGTCCTTTAAGGCTTTGTATAAATCTTTCTTTGTGAAATCGGGCCAAAGAACATCGCTGTACCAGAATTCACTGTATGCCGCCTGCCATAGCAGGAAGTTTGAAAGTCTTTGCTCGCCCGAGGGTCTTATAATCAAATCACATTCGGGATATGTGTAGAGTTTTGATGAAATATCATCCTCGTTGATTTCCTTCTTACCCTCTTTTATCAGAGAATTAACCGCCGACGCAATTTCCTGGCGTCCGCCGTAGTTTACTGCAAGATAAACGGTTGTTCCCGTATGAGCAGAGGTTTCCTCTTCGGCTTCATCCATAAGCTTTAAAAGTTCCTCGCTTATTCCCTCTCGCTCGCCTATGAATTTGATTTTATTGTTTTTAGCTTTGAGCATATCTGCTTTCGCTTCAAGAAGATAATCCTTGAAAAGAGCCATAAGAGCGTCAACCTCTTCCTTCGGGCGTTTCCAGTTTTCGGTTGAAAACGCATAGAAGGTAACATACTTTATTCCGAGGTTTGCGCATTCATCCGATATTGTTCTGAAAACATTTGCGCCCGCCTTATGCCCTGCCGAGCGAGGAAGACCTCTTTTCTTTGCCCATCTGCCGTTTCCGTCCATAATTATGCCGAGATGAGTTGGCAAGGTTTCAAATTCGGGTGTTTGTTTTATTTCTTTTTTTGAAAATAAAGCCATATTTTTTACCTCTGAAAAAAGAGTTATAGGGCGGAAAATTCCGCCCAAATACTTTTCTTGCCAAGGTCAATCATAAATCTTATTGTCCGAGGCGAAGCCGAGTAACCGAAATTCGTAATTCGTAATTCGTAATTCGTAACTCGTAATTATTAAAACTCCGTTTTAAATTGAAAGGATTTCCTTCTCCTTCTTGTCGCCCATTTCATCAATCTGCTTAATATAATTATCTGTTATTTTCTGCAATTCCTTTTCGCCGTCCTTCTGGTCGTCCTCGGTTATTGCATTATCCTTTTTAAGCTTCTTGATATCATCCATTGCGTCTCTTCTGATATTTCTGATTGCAACTTTTGCTTCCTCTGCTTTTTTTGAAACATCCTTAACAAGATTCTTTCTGTGTTCCTCGGTAAGCTGAGGGAATGCAAGACGGATAACCTTACCGTCATTCTGAGGGTTAATTCCGATTTCAGAAGTGTTGATTGCTTTTTCAATCTCTTTAAGAGTTGATGCATCCCATGGCTGAATTGTTAAAAGTCTTGGCTCGGGAACCGAGATAGCAGCCATCTGGTTGAGAGGGGTCGGAGTTCCGTAGTAATCAACAACGATATTGTTTAAAACATTCGGGTTTGCTCTTCCAGCCCTGATTGCCGAATACTCTCTGTTAAGTGCATCAAGTGATTTTTCCATTCTTTTTTTTGTGTTTTCAAAAACCTGTTACATAAATATACTCCTTTTATATCAATCGGGTGCGGGTGTCCCGCCCAAAATTCTTAATTTTTAATTCTAAACTCTCAATTCTTTACAGTTGTTCCGATGTTTTCGCCCTCAACAACCTTTATGATATTATCGGGGTCATCAAGATTGAAAACGATAATCGGCATATCATTATCCTTGCAAAGTGAAAATGCGGTTGAATCCATAACCTTGAGGTCGTGGGTAAGAACCTCCATAAATGAAACCTCGTCAAATTTAACTGCATCATCAAACTTATTCGGGTCTTTATCATAAACGCCGTCAACATTTGTTGCTTTCAGAAGTGCGTCGGCATTTATCTCAACGCTTCTGAGTGCAGCTGCAGTATCGGTTGAGAAGAACGGCGAGCCCGTTCCGCATCCGAAAATAACAATTCTTCCCTTTTCAAAATGGCGGATTGCCTTATTTCTGATATACGGCTCAGCAATCTGCCTCATCTCAATTGCAGTCTGAACGCGAACCGTTGCGCCTAGCTGTTCAAGCGCATCGCAAAGAGCAAGTGAATTCATTGCAGTAGCAAGCATTCCGATATGGTCAGCTCTCGTTCTGTCCATATGCTCGCTTGTTCTTCCTCTCCAGAAGTTTCCGCCGCCGACAACGATTCCGACTTCAACTCCCATATCGGAAACCTTTTTAACTGACTTGCAGATGCGAAGAACAGTGTCGTTATCAATTCCCTTTCCCAGCGGACCTGCAAGAACCTCACCGCTTATCTTAAGCAAAATTCTTTTATATTTAACGCTCATAACATTACCTCCAAGCTATATTTTTACTCGTTATTATAATAATATAATTATTCTGTAAAGTAAAGTATATATAAATTAAAAATATATTACAAAATGGTAAAAAAAGACAGAGGAAAATATTTCCTCTGTCTTAAATTATTCATTTGGTTCTTCTTCTGCAGGTTCCTCGGTTTCTTCAACTACTTTTTCAGCAAAAATATTGAAGGTTCCCTTTGATTCCTGACTCGAAAGACCTGTTAAAATATGATATGTTTTTCCCTCTTCACATTCAATTTCAATTCTGAAATTTCTAAGCGTTCCGCCGTTATCATCATATTTTGCAAAAGACTCAGCGTCATCGCCTATTTCAACAAAGGCTATTGTATCATAAATTCCTGTTGAATAGAAGGCGTAGGTTCCGCTTTCGCTCGGCGTAAAGGTAAAATCATAAAGCTCGCCGCCCTCTATGTTAACGGAAACATTCTCCTCGGAATTAAGCGCTATTTCTCCTCCGGCAACCCTTTCCCTGCCGTATTGCTCGGTCTTTGCGTTTTCTTCATCGTCTTTAAGCTTCTGCTCGTTTTTGCAGAGATAAAGAATTCTTGCATAATCCTTGCCGTTGATAATGCCGTTTCTGTCGAGGTCGAGGAAGCCCGAGTTATCTGTTGCTGTTCTGTTTGGAGCAGAGTTAACAGGCTTGATTTCCTCCCAGTATTCCAAAAGTGTTGCAGGTGAAACAACCGTTGATGTTAAGCAATGCGAACAAGTCAGCGTAACGCCGGTTGACGACTGACTTACATAGAAGTATTCGTGACCCAATCCCGGCGTTGTATTCATTCTTGTAGCATTACAACCTGCGATTGAACACCTGTCTGTTGAATAAGTTGTTTCGCAAAGAGCAACATTGTTGCCCGATGTTGTGTAATAGCCTTCAACCCATTCCTTGTGAACAACCTTTCCGCTCTGTGTTGCACCGCAACGCGTACAGGTTGGAATTGCAAGAACATGACCGGGTTTTCCGTCGTCAGTCAAATCTGTTTCAACATCCTTGTAATCGTGGCCGAGAGCTTCAACGGTAGCCTCATAGTTTTCATTACAAACAGAACATTGCGCAACCGCAAGACCGCTTGCCGTGCAGCTTGGTGCATTAATCACCTCGTATGTGCCCTCTTTCGGGGTATGTCCCTTTGCAGGAACCGTTTCTGTTTTTGATGCAGAGCAAACGGAACATATATAAACATTCTTGCCCGCTTCCGTGCAGGAGGGCTCAACACTTGATTCCTCATCAAGAACATAATCGTGACCCGTTGCAGGAAAATATTCGGTTCGCGTCTGGTCGCAGTTTTTACATCTGTATGAGACTGTTCCCCTTGTTGTGCATGACGGTTCCGTTCTGCTTTCTTCTTCATATTCATGCTCGCCCGTTGCCTGAATAACCTCAGTTCTTGTTTCGCCGCAGATATTACAGGTATCGCGTGCAAGTCCCGGTATCGTGCAGGTCGCACGGGTTAAAGCAGTTCTTGTATAAAGTCCTTCAATCCACTCAGTATGCTCTTTTTCTTCTATAATTTCAGCGCAGTTTTTACATCTGAAATAGTAGTAAGTGTGACCGTCCTCCTCGTTAATTTTTGTTTCAACGAGGTCGGTTTCATCAAAATTGTGTCCTGTCGCAGGGGTTGTTTCGGTTATTTCTTCGCCGCAAACCGTGCAGGTTCCGGTTTTTGTTCCTGCCTCTGTACAGGAGGCAGGAGTTTCAACCCAGTTTTCAACCTTGTGGCCCGAGGCTATAACCTTTCTGTCACTTGTGGGATTGCCGAGGGCATTTGTGCAGCCCTTAACCGTGCAGGTATAAACAGCGATTCCGGAGCTTGTGCAGGTGGGCTCTCTGACATATGTTAAATCATAATATCCGTCAACCCAAACATGGTAGATGGTGTTTTCCATTGCATGTTCAACCGTTTCGTTTGTTTCATCGCAGCGGGTACACTGATAAGAACGGTAAATATGTCCGTCAAGCTCAGTGGAATCGTTTTCATCAGCAAGAACAAAATCATGCCCTAAAGCCGGAATTTCCGATTCCGAAACAACAAATTCGCAGTTATTGCAAATAACCTTCTGATGCCCTGCCTCGGTGCAGGTTGCTTCTTCAACAATTTCGGTTCTTGTATCCGTATGGTCGCAATCATCCATAGAAACAAAGGTATATCCGTAGCTGTTTGCAAAAGTTTGTGCAGTTGACTGGGAGTGACCAATGATAGTAACGGTTTGATTTGAGCCTGAGAAGGTATTTGTTGTTTTGTTGTTTGTTCCGTTAAACGCCATACTTGCATTATTGACCTTAACAGTCATAAGCGAGGTATTGTTTGAAAAGGCTCTCGTCCCAAGGCTCTTAATCTGCTCGGGAAATTCAAGGTCCTTCATATTGCATTGATAAAACGCATAATTGCCGACGTCGGTAATTGAGCCCCAGTTAATTCGCTTAACTCCGGAAGAAGCAAAAGCATATTCGGTTACTGACGAAAGTCCCGTTCCGAAGGTTACTGTTTCAAGCGAGGTGCAGTTAAGAAAAGAACATCTGCCAAGAGACGTTAATGTGTTTGGGAATGAAATGCTTTTCAAAGCAGTGCAGTTTTTAAATGCATAAGGCTCGATTGTAGTAAGTTTATCGGGAAGGGCAATTTCTTCAAGAGAGGTGCAGTTCTGGAATGCACCGTAGCTTGCAGATGCAAGGTCCGTTCCTGCTCCCATTCCGTCGATTGATTTAAGCGTTGAAGGAAGGGTAACAGAGGTCAGTGAAACGCAGTTAAAGAAATTGTATTCGCCGATATTTGTTATTCCTTCGCCGACTACAAGATTTGTCATAATGCTTTTAATTGTGTCGTTTCCGATTTTTTCGCTTTCCCAAGGAGATTTTTTATTAGTTCCGATATTGGTTGCTCGGTAATCGGGCATAGCGCCCGTTCCCGTTAAGGTCAGCGTTTTTGTTGCAGCATTATAAGACCACTTGATGGTGGTTGTGCAATCGCCGCTTGTTGCAGCAGAGGCAACATTAAGCCCTAATGAGAGAATTGTTGTTGTAATCAAAACAAAGCTCATTAAAGCCGATAAAACTTTTTTGGATATTTTTGTCAATTAAATCACCTGCTTAGAAATATATTAACTCATAATTAATATAACATATCATAAAGTTTTTTTCAACCACAAAAACACCGCATGCTTTTTTATGACGGGGCAGACCCCTGGCACAGGGAACGCAGCGTTGCGAGAATGAGGAATTAGGAGTTAGGAATGAGGAATTTCGGGACCTGCGGTCGGCTATTATAATAGTTTTTAGTTGTTAGATGTTAGATGTTAGATGTTAGTTTCGGGTCGCTGCGCTCCGATTGTATTAACGGCGGACGAAAAGCCTCACCCCTTACACTTGAGGTACTCCCCGCTTAACGGGGAGATGTATGCGCTCGCGCTGACAGAGGGGAGCGTCTGCGCTAACAAAAGGGGGACCGCCTGCGGTGGATGAGGTGTTT
>JAFUZY010000036.1 GCA_017476375.1 Eubacterium sp. | reverse complement strand
CGAAACGCGAAACGCGCAACTTTTATAATCGGAGCGAAGCGACCTTAAATTTTGCACTTTGCATTTTGCATTTTGCATTAATAAAAAGAGCGCCTTCGCACTCTGTTTTTAATCTTCATCCTGAATTCTTTTATTAACAACCCTCATAACCGAAATGCTCGCCGCTGTTAACACCAGCGATAAAAAGGTTAATATAAGAAAGCCTTTAATGCTTGTTGAAAGCATCGCCTGCTTATGGATTTCGGGAAGAATATTTATTCCCGTTCCGAGTCCGAATACAACGGATAAAAGCGAGCCAAGGGCAGTTGCAAGAGTTCCTGCAAGAATTCCGCCTATCGCATTGAAGTATCCGCCCTTCTTCCTTTTATACATAAGCATTATTGACGGGAAGGTGAAAAATGCAATAATAAACGAAATGATTGTTGCCTGAGGAAATACCTTTGAAAAAGCCGTTATTCTCGCTTCAATACCGCCCGCATTATGAATACCGACCGTGTCGCTGTATATTCTCGCAGCTTTTTCGGCGGCTCTTTTAATATCCTCTTTTTTATAGCTCATATCATTTCCGTCGAGGTATTCAAGACTGAGCTCATAAAAATAATTAACTTTATTCTCGCTGTAAAGCGTTTCGTTTTCTTCGCTGAAAAGGCTCAGCGCAGCCTGCCTCAACGCCTCATCGGTCGGATAATCGGTTTCAACTCTTTCATAAACTCTTGCAGGAATTGAGGTTTCAAAAGAAAGAGCCTCGTATTTAATGTTAAGCTGATTATTACATTCGCTGACCAAATCCTGATCAGCAAACTGATTTATAAAATAGTTTTTATCTCCGAGCGTAAAAGACATCATTGCCGAAAACAGAAAAACAACCGTGCAGATTGCCATAACTATTTCAAGAATTATTACAATAATTCTTCTTGTTGTATCCAGTCTCATCACTTTACCTCCTCATATACTAATGCGATATAATTTGAAGTAAAGCCTGCCTGAGCTGAATCGCGATAGTAAATTATCACCGCACTCTCACAGTCGGGAGCATAATTCAGAACGCGAAATTCGCTGTTAAAGCTTTTTTTGTTTTTAAACTTATATTCTTTTTCGCCGAAAACACTGCTGATAACAAAAGATTCCTCTTTTCCTATCATCTTTGCATTAACATTTGAGGAATATAGATAAGTGAAGCCCGTTTTTCCGAAGGGAACACTTTGGGGCAGATATGAAACAGATGTTTTAATGTTAGAATAATCCATATCATATCTTATAGGGTATCCCTCGCCGGCTCTGATAACGCCGATGCACTGATTTTTTTCAAAATAAGACGGGTCTGCATTTTTATCTTCCTTAAAGCTATCGCCTTCGGCAACAACATCATGGTAGGCATAAACCGTGTTATCATAAAGCGGAATGAATTTATCAATATTCAATTTGAAAAAAACACACAGAATAACGGAAAGAGCAGCTGCAATACAAATCGGTCTAAGCAGCGCCTTGTTGAAAAATTCCTTGTTCATATTTTCCTCTTTTAATTGTTATTGATTGTTTGAAAGTGCATTTGCAACGGAAAATCTTTTGTTCTTCTTCGGCTTATATGCCGGCGGGTCTGAAAGCTTTTTTGTGAACCTGTTTTTCTTTGCGGTAAGCTTATTAATTTCGTGAACAGGGCCTGCCATATATTCCGTCATATATTTATCGGCAACAGCCATCATATCCTTATCGTTTTTCATTTCGCCGAGAATGGTTACGCCGATAATATCCTGAACCTCGTTTGTTCCGTCTTCAAAAATTTCGCCGAGCATCTTAAAAAGTTTCTTCTGCTCTGCGGCAGTTCCGTTTTTGATAATATCAAGAACCTTTTCATTTCCGTGTTCAATAAAGAAGGTTTCGGGAAGAAATTCGCCGTACTTTGCGATATTCATCTTGATTTCGTCTTTATATTCGGGATAAAGAGCGCCGAAACGGTTTGCAAGAGAATCAACATCATAACTGATTGAGCCGTTTTTAGCCTTTGTTCTTGAAACAGCCTTCGGCATTTTGATTTTATCAAGGTCGGTTTTTTTCTTCGTGTTGAAAAGATGGTTGATTTCATCCCTTGCTTCATTTGCAATTGAACGAACATCTCTTTCATCAATGCTGTCAAGTTCAAAAAGGCTTCTCGAAGTTGTGTTGTATTCGGTTTTTTCTCCTGCGTTTTCATATGCACATTCAAAAGCGAGGATGCTTGTCTCCTCGTCGAATACAATTCTGTATATTCCCTTATCGCCCGAAAAGCTTAATACATTTTCGGTTTCCTCAGCCTTTTTAAATCCAAGCTCTGCGTTTATATCGCCGAGATTTTTTTCAATTATTCTGAAAGCTTCATTAAGTTGCATAATCCAAGTTCCTTTCAAATATTCCTATAAAGCGGATATTCAAAGGTATTATAACACTATTACTTTGTTTTGTCACTAATTATTTTTAAAACTTAGTGTTGATATTGAACTGATAATATGATAAAATATTAAGAATTAAAACGGAAGGGGAAGACATATGGATAAAAGACCTGTTGGAGTTTTTGACTCCGGACTCGGCGGACTATCAACCGTTAGGGCAATGAAAAAAATCCTTCCGAATGAAGATATAGTTTATTTCGGCGACACCGGAAGGGTTCCCTACGGCAGCCGTTCAAACGAAACTATTGAAACATATGCGGCGCAGGATATTAAATTTCTTCGCACCTTTTCATGCAAGATGATTGTTGCGGCGTGCGGAACAGTTTCAACCGCGGCATCAAGCATAATTGAAAAAATAAGCGAGCCTGCAACAGGGATAACAAAGCCCTCTGCAAAGGCGGCAGCCCTTGCAACAAAAAACAATATTATCGGCGTTATGGGAACAAGCGCAACTATTAATTCAAACGCATTTAACGAGGAAATTCATAAAACAAATCCGAATGCAAAAACTATTTCAGTTGCCTGTCCTCTTCTTGTTTCCCTTGTTGAAAGCAACTGGATTGATATAAACGACGAGGTGACGAACGCTGCAGTTAAAAGATATATTGCGCCGATTCTTGAAGAGGGCGCAGATACAATTATTCTCGGCTGCACCCATTTCCCGATTTTAGCCCCGATTATCCAGAAGATTGCAGGCGAGGATGTCACCCTTATTGACACGGGATATGAAGAAGCTCTTTACGTTAAAGAGGTTCTTGAAAAAAACAATCTGCAAAACGACAGCGAGCATATCGGAACTCAGAAGTTTTTTGTTTCGGATAAAACTCAGAATTTCTGCGACGTTGCAAACGTTCTTCTCGGCGAGGATATCGAAAAAAAATGTGAATTTATTGATATATTCAAGTATATTAAGGACTGAAATGGATAAAAAAGCACTTATTAAGGTTATCGGAACACAGCGTTTCGGTAGGGATAAAGATAAAATTGAATTAACAACAATCGGAACCTTTGAGGAAACCAACGACAGATATATCCTTCGATACACCGAAGAGCAGGAGCCGCCCTATGCGCCTGTTAAAACAAGGCTGAGTATTGCAAAGGATAAAACAATCGTTGAGCTTACGCGCGAGGGAAAAAGCGGCTCAATGCTCATCATTGAAAGGTCAAAGAGGAATCTCTGCAACTATTCAACCGAGTTCGGCGATATTCTGATGGGGATTTACGGCAAGAATATCGACCACGACTGCGATGAAAGAAGCGGAAGTTTCAGTTTTGACTATGATATCGATATAAACGGCGCAATTTCATCAATGAATGAAGTTGAGGTTACATATAAACTAAAAAACAACCAAAAAAATTCAGGAGAAACAGATGTCTCAGTTAGTTGAAAAAACTCAGAATTCAATAAAAGAAGCAATTATCGCTGCAATTAACACTGCAATTGAAAAGGGCGAGCTTTGCGAAGCTCAGCTTCCCGATTTCATAATTGAAAAGCCGTCTGATAAGAAAAACGGCGATTTTTCAACAAATGTTGCAATGGCAGGCGCAAGAGTTTTCAGAAAAGCGCCCATGCTTATCGCTCAGAGCATTGTCGGCAATCTCAGCCTTGATAAAGAGCTTTTTGATGACATTAAGATTGCGGGAGCAGGATTTATTAATTTCTATCTTTCGCAGAAATATTATTCAAAAATCGTTCTCGATGTTCTTGAAAAAGGCAGTGAATACGGCAAATCGGACTACGGCAAGGGAAAAAGCGTTCTCGTTGAATTTGTTTCCGCCAACCCGACGGGACCTATGCATATCGGAAATGCAAGGGGCGGCGCAATCGGCGATTGCCTTGCGGCAGTTCTTGAATATGCGGGATTTGATACCAAAAGAGAGTTTTATGTTAACGACGCAGGAAATCAGATTGAAAAATTCGCAACCTCTCTTGAGGTTCGCTATCTTCAGCTCTGCGGCAAAGAAATCGAAATGCCCGAGGACGCGTACCACGGCGCAGATATAACCGAACACGCAAAGAATTTCTTTGATGAGTTCGGCAATAAATATGCCGAAGCTGAAAGCGGCGAGAGAAGAAAAGCTCTTGTTGACTTTGCCCTTCCAAAAAACATAGAAGGTCTTGAAAGAGATTTAAAAAGATACAGAATAACCTACGACAGATGGTTTCGCGAATCCTCGCTTCACGAAAGCGGAGCGGTTGAAAGAGTTGTTAACGCGCTAAAGGAAAAGGGCGTTACCTACGAACAGGACGGCGCTCTCTGGTTTAAAGCAAGCGAATACGGCAATGATAAGGATATTGTTCTTGTTCGCGCAAACGGACTTCCGACCTATATCGTTCCCGATATTGCATACCACTATGATAAGCTTATAACAAGGGGCTTTGATAAGGCAATTGATGTTCTCGGCGCCGACCACCACGGCTATATCGCAAGAATGAAAGCAGCCTTAACAGCACTCGGAATAGATGCCGAAAGGCTTGATATAGTTATTATGCAGATGGTTCGCCTCGTTCGTGACGGCGAAACTATCAAGCTTTCAAAGAGAAGCGGAAAAGCAATCACTCTTAACACTCTTCTTGAAGAGGTTCCGATAGACGCGGCAAGATTCTTCTTCAATCTGAGAGAACCGAATTCACACTTTGATTTTGACCTTGAGCTTGCAGCAAAGCAATCGAGCGAAAACCCCGTATACTATGTTCAGTACGCGCACGCCCGAATCTGCTCTATTATCAAAAAAGCCGAGGAACAGGGCGTTTCTCTTAGAGCGCCGGAAGAAATCAACCTCGACCTTCTTGACAGCGAAGAGGAAAGAGAGCTTATTTCCCATCTTTCAAAGCTGACAGGCGAAATCGTTTCTGCCGCAAAGCAATACGACCCTGCAAAAATCACTCACTATGTTATCGAGCTTGCAACTCTTTTCCATAAATTCTATAACGCAAAGAGGGTTGTACTTGACGACGAAGAGCTTATGCAGGCAAGGCTCTGCCTTTGCAAAGCGGTTAAAGATACAATCAAAAATATTCTTACAATGCTTAAAATTGATGCACCACAATCAATGTAGAGAGGGTTTTAAATGGCTAGAATAAGCAGTAAAACGCTACACAAAATAGGAAATTCCATCCTGAAATATGCATATAAAAATCCTGAGAGAAATCTTTTAAGAATTGTTAAGGTCGGCAAAGCAGTTGCAGGAAGGATGTATCCGAAATCAACCTTTGAAAAACCGATTGAGATAATAACCGATAAAAACAATATCTGGCACGATTACCTTTTCAACGGACTTGAAAATCTCGACAGAGAGGCGTTTTCTTCGCTCGCTCTCACCTTTGCGATTGACGCCGGATATATAGGAACATCCACGCTGCGTTCAAACAGAGAAAAACTCAGATGCAATATTCCGTGGGTTATTCTTCTCGACCCGACAAGCGCCTGCAACCTTAAGTGCAAGGGCTGCTGGGCTGCCGAATACGGCCATAAATCAAACCTTGCTCTTGATGATATGAGAAGGCTGATTAAAGAGGCAAAGGAGCTTGGAACACATTTCTTTATGTTCACGGGAGGCGAGCCGCTTGTTAGCAAGGAAGAGGTTTTAACCCTTGTTCGCGAGAACCGCGACTGCATCTTCCTTGTTTTCACAAACGGAACTCTTGTTGACGATAAATTCTGCGAGGATATGAAAAAAGCAGGAAATATGGCGCTTGCGCTCTCCGTTGAGGGAAGCGAGGAAACAACCGACGCAAGGCGCGGCGAAGGCGTTTATCAGAAGGTTATTAACGCAATGCAGCTTCTTAAAAAACACAAATGCATTTTCGGAACCTCTGTTTGCTACACAAGTCAGAATTACGAAGCTGTTACAAGCGACGAGTTTTATGATATGGAAATAGAAAACGGAGCAATATTCTCATGGTATTTCCACTATATGCCAATCGGCTCGGGAGCCGACACAAGTCTTCTTTTAACACCCGAACAGCGTGAGCATGTTTACAGAGCAATCCGAGAAAAGCGCAACAGCAAAACAGGAAAACCGATTTTCACCGTTGATTTTCAGAACGACGGCGAATTCGTCGGCGGATGCATTGCAGGCGGAAGAAACTATTTCCACGTTAACAGTGAAGGCGATGTTGAGCCCTGCGTTTTCATTCATTACAGTGACTGCAATATCAAAGAAAAAAGCGTTCTTGAATGCCTGAGAAGTCCGCTTTTCAAGGAGTTTTACAAGGGTCAGCCCTTCAACGATAATATGCTTCGTCCCTGCCCGATGCTTGAAAATCCCGATAAGCTCAGAGGCATAGTTAAAAAGAGCGGAGCAAAATCAACAAATCTTGTTCAGGAAGAAAGCGCTGACGATCTTTGCGCTAAAACAGATTTATATGCTCAAAACTGGGCTGGTAAAGCAAAGGAAATATGGGAAGAGCAGGAACGCTTCCACCCGTTTACTCAGTATTGGAGAGATACCGAGGAAGGCAAAGCAGAGCTTGCAAAAGAAGGGGCTGTCTCACGGAAGTGAGGCAGCCAAAATTGTTATTAGGGAAAAATATTTATCAAATAAATAGAATTGTAGAAATATTTGTACAGATTTTCCACCTAATTGTTGAAAAAGAGTGCAAAATAACAAGGATATT
>JAFUZY010000035.1 GCA_017476375.1 Eubacterium sp. | reverse complement strand
CAATCTCAAGAGGGTAATCCCTCTTGGATAAAGAGGGCTAACCGTCCACCGTTGTTTCGTGACAACTCCTTGCCGGACAACCTAATGTCCTGATGAAATTATAATATATTAATTCGTAAAAGTAAATATCAAATTGGCTAAAAGTTGCAGTAATTATGCGATTTTTAGCCTTAATTATTTGCAGAAAATACCCTTGACAAATGTCTTCTTGAGTTCGGTTTCTTACATTATGCGTTCTTTTTCTTTTTGAGAAATGTAAACAGTATCAGCAGATAGCAAATTGTTTTCGGCAGCATCAGCGCGCCAAGAATCGGCACGGCATCTGCACCGACAACAACGGGGATATAGAATAAAAACGAAAGCGTTACATAAAGCCAAATGAACCGAAAACATCTATCGTCTTTTCTGCATTTGAAATACAGAATAACGATAAGGATTCCAAGAATCGCAAATGGAATGTTGCGTAGGATGCCCCACAGAAGCGGTGAGCTGTTGCTGAACCACTCATTTTGAGGGAACAGGCACAGCGCAATTCTGATTGCAGACAAGCCCCAAACAGTTGCGGTAATCCCCTTGCTTTCCTGGCATTCATAATTGTTCAGGAAGATATAGTACATCAGAATATAGAACACCGTCATTGTGATAGATGTAATCAGTTTTCCGGCTCCAAGTGCCGTCGTAAAATCCTTATCAACAAAATAATTCAGCACCCTCGGCACAAGATGAAAAGCATCTCCGCAGCCGAGCACAAGTGCCGCCGCGCCCATCAGCTTTTGAAGTTTGTCACCTGCTTTAGCAAGTATATAAATGCCTATGCCTATGGCAATAATCAGGTATGCAATATCAAAAAACGATTCACCGTATTTCATTCCAAAACCTCCGCAAAAACTATTCCCTTAAAATATAGCACATTTTAAGGGAAAGTTAAAGATATTGAGGGAATATGATATTTACTAATCCTCATCATCCCACGATGAAGTAATATGCAATTCGCCGGAATCCATATCCATAGCCATATTATCTGACATTCTCATCATCATATTTCTGTCTGAATCCATCGCCATATCATCGGACATTTTCATTGCCATATCACCATCATCAAAATCAAATAACCAACCCATAGTTTAATCCTCCTCTAATACATATCTAAGCATTTTATATGCTGCAGATTTCTTGGCTTCTTTCTTTGAAGAAGACTTACTTTTAAAACTCTTTTCTTTTTCTTCAATAGTGCATATACAAGTCCAAACAGGGTTTCCGTCTTTATTATGTTGTTCAACGAAATCATATTTGGGTATAGAAAAATATCCTCTTCTTGCAAGTATTTCAAGCTGACTAATAGCTTCATTTTTGTTTGGGTTTTCGATTTCATCCTGAATGCTAAACAACAATTCGTTTTTATCCAAATACTGATATGCAAGCTCGCAAACAGCTTTTCTTGCATCACTTTTTGATACACCGAACCCTCTGAAAATCGGCAAATCATCGCCTAAATTCAAGAAGCATCTATATTTGATTTCATTAATATAATGCATTGTTGAAGAATCTAAACTATTGAAACTCTGCGATATGCCATCAAAATGGAAATACCATGTTGAAGTGTAGTTCCCTTCTTCATAATGATATAACGGAACCTCTCCAGTCTTCTTTAATGTCCACTCTTGTATAAGCTCAACATAGTTTTCGTCCTGACCTTCTTCAAAATAGTATTCTGGATTAAGCATCATTTCAACAACTGTTTTTATGTCTTCAAAATCCCAATTTGAATCTATTGTTACTGCCCCGATTATCGCCTCAAACAAATCTTCTTTTACAGAGGAACTGTTATAAACTTTATTATTCCAATCACCTTCGCTCATTATGAGATAATCTGCAAGCTGCAATCGGTCGATGCATGCTGACAGCATCTTCTTTTCAACGAGTTTCTTTTTCAGTTCGGTTAGTTCTCCTTCTGAAAGCTCACAACAGAATTCATCACATTCTTCTTCGGGTTTATAATCATCACAATTACTTTCAAAGAATCCAAATCGTTCTGCTAACAGTTTTACAATGGTAATGTCTAATGCTTTATCACCGATAAATTCAAGTATTTCATTATCTTCTCCGCCCTTTTCTTCGGCATACGACTTTCTCACAAATGCTAGTTGAAGCAAATCAATGTTATAGAAATTATAACCTATGATGTCTTCTATTCTTTTTAAATCCTTTCTTTCCATAAAAAAATCCTTTCAGTAATGATTTACTAAAAGGCATAAAACGGTATGAAAAAAACACTACTCCCCCGGGCGGAGCAATGCCTTTGACAACCTAAAAATAAATTCAATTCTTTGTTTTCAAATGTTTGCAAGTGCTCACTTTCATAAGCAAAAACAAACATACATAAACAATGTTTCAAATTTAAAGTTATATGCCATTCAGCAATTAGATTATAGCAGATAAAAAAATATGTGTCAATAGAGCAAATAAACTCTATTGACACATTTAATTATTATGCTATTTCTGCCAGCATCAGGCGTTTTACTTCATCAATATATTCAAGGATTTCTTCATAGGCATCCGTGAATTTAAAGTTGATTGTAATGTTCCCGTTTCCGTGAACGAGGATGGAATCAATCAGTTCAACCACTATCGGTTTTGTGAGTTTATCGATTATGCTATTGAGCGGAACATTAAAGGCGGTGATACCGAAACAACGGTTTCAACTCTTTTAAAAGCTATTTTTCAAGCAAAACTGCGTGGGCTATTCCGGGGATTGCCTGACCCTGCTTGGTAGAGGTTGGGCTCATTAATGCTCCTGTTGCAACAAACAAAACCTTGTGCAGCTCCCCTGCTTTCATTTTCTTTGAAATATGTGAGCAAAGAACTGATGCGCTGCATCCGCAGCCCGAACCGCCTGAGTTTACATCCTGCTTCTTTAAATCAAAAATCATAAGTCCGCAGTCATTGTGAACCTTTTCAATATTCTTGTTATATTCAATCTGCAAAAGTTCATGAAGAAGCTCTGTGCCTGTGTAGCCGAGGTCGCCTGTTAAAATCAAATCGTAATCCTCAGTCGTTGTGTTAGTATCCTCAAAAAACTCGCTTATAGTCCTCGCCGCAGCAGGTGCCATTGTCAAGGTTAGACGATAAATTTGTACACTTTACCAAATATTGTAAATGGTTTTTATGCAATTTCTACAATTCACCATTTTTCACTCAAAAATAAAACAACAAATAATTAAAATATGTCTATTTTTGTCAATTATGGTCATTTACTGACAATAGCCTATACAAAAACGCCCGAAACCGTTGCTACAACTACGTTTCCGGCGTTTTTTGTTGTTCAAAAGGTTACAGTTTGTAATATTTGAAATTAGCACATATATACGAATAGTACAAAAAACAGTACACATCACATTGTCGCTGATTGATTATTGACAATTATTGTTATTGATAATGCTTTATAAATACTACCTATAGAAGTCTGCGCAATTTTTACAAGCACTATTATGGAATAGTCTATTCCAAATACATATGAAAGGCGAGGTTGATATATGATAATCTAATCAAACGATATTATGTTGAAAACTAACGAATTATATGATAAGATTAAATTGATAATAATTCATCGGAAAGGACAGCGGTTATGAAAAGACCCTTGAATGAAGAAAAGGCATTAAAGAAGCTCGGAATTGAAGATTTTCGTCATTTATCTAAGGACAAGGTTATAGATTTTATTTCTTTGATACCTGAAATGGATCCTGAAGTCGCTAAGGCTGCGATTGCGCAGTTCCCAGAGTTTTCGTCTACTATGAAGTCAATTATGGTTGATTATAAAGCGACTTTAGAAAAAGCACTTAATGGCAACGAAGAGAATGTAAAGGCTTATTATGAAGCTTGCAACACTATTATAGCTTCTTTGGATAAATTACTAGCGCAAGATGATTTTACTAACGAAGAAAAGCTTCAAATTGTTGACAAAATGCAAGAAATACAAAAGATGATGCACGAAAAGGATACAGAAAACAAAAAGTTTCTTAGAGATATTGCTGCAATTGCCGGTTTAGTTGTTGTTACGGTAACAGGAATTGCCGCCGCTCTATTAGGTGGAGATTCAGACCTTAAATTACCCGGTTCAAAAGACTAATTCAGCTTCGCAATTTTTGCAAGTATTATTATGAAGCGATAATACGCTATCATATAAGAAAGGAGAAATTGCAATGTTAACTATTCGATTAAAAAGTTCTTCGGCGTTAGAGAGATACTTAAAAATGGCTCATTGGGAAAAGATTGATTTCTCTGTTGATGTGGAAGATACAGGGATCAAAGTAAACTTTTTGGTGAAGCTAAACACGAACAAAGAAACTTTTGAAGAATTGGTTAAAAAGTACCATTATTCCAATTACGAAATAGTCTAGTAAACAAAACGAGGAGTTGCGGTGCAACTCCTCACTTTATTTCTTGTTCTAAGTTCCTAAAGGTATCCGTATCAAAGAATTCGGTAATGGATATTTCAAACCCATAACAGATTATTATGGTTTAATATATATTATCTTAATTTAGGTAACGACAGTAATTCGCGTGCACGGACATTGATATAGCTTTCTATCGCGGTTAAACGTTCTTCTGGCAGATTGATTGACGGGTGCCTTGTGAATTTGAAATCAACTATTTTTCTTAGCTGATTGCGCTGTTTCGTTCCCATAACCTCTCTGCAAACGTCCTCAAACGAGAGTCTGTAAGGTGTTGTTCTGGTTTTTGCATATTCAGCAAGGTTTTTGAAATCGTCAGGCATACCGAAATTGAACAGGGACAAGCCGTTATCAAAAATCGGAGCGGGCGCAATGACTTTACCGCTGTGATTATCACGCAGCAGACCGAAGTTGCCGAAATGCCTATCCTCGTTATAAATCAACGCATCAAACACAAGCATACTGTTAACTTGCTCGCGGAATTCCTTGCCGTACTCATCATAAATATCAAGAGCTGCTTTGAGCGTACCCTCCTTCATTAGTCTGCCAATGGGAATAAATGCCGTGTCAATATCGGTAAATAGCTTGCACTTTGAGGCAAGAATGCCCTTCCAATTTTCAAGGTCATAGTGAACTGCGTTCAGCCCCATCACTTCGGCAATCTGAGAAGCATAGTATTCGCTGTACGGCTCGTTACCTGCGTTTGCGGCGCCCTCGGTTCCGCCTTTGTAAAGATAAATGCCGTCGTCCTCAACAAAACGCCAAGCCTTGCGGAGCATACCGTTTGTAGTAAATTCGGGCGAGGTTGAAAACGCTTCATTGCCCGTACCAACACCTGTATAAGCAACCAGCGAGAGTGCCTCGGAGAAGCGGTTTTCATAGAGATTGTAATCGGCATACTTTCCGTCAAAATCGTTTTTAACAACCCAGTAGCTGTCATTAAGTGATAAGCCCATACAAACATCAATTATGCCCTTGGTGTTGTTAACACTGAGACCGAAGGATTTGAGAATCTCGTCAACAAACTGGCGATTTTTTGGAATAACTCTGTGCTCCAGCCATTTGACTACGCCTTCATCGGTAATCTTTAAGTCAATTGGAAAGAGGGCTTTTTTGTTTTCATTAATGCTTATAATAGTCGCCTTCAAGCCTTCAAGCGGTTTTGTTTCAAGCGTAAACTCAATCAGCGGCTCGTCATAAAGCTTCAGAACATAATTGTTGTCCATAGTATCACTCCTTTCGTCTAAAATTACGCTTACGTCCTTGTCAAGCGCCTGAGAAATCTTAATTAGCATATCCAGCGAGAGATTTTGCGCTCCGCTTTCAATCCTGCAAATGTTGGAACGCTGCGTTCCTATCATCTCCGCAAGTTGCGCTTGCGATACTCCCTTTTCAAGCCGTGCCTGCGTTAACTTTGATATAATACTCTGTCGCATTTTTACGATGTTGTCGTCAGTCAAATCCCTCACCTCCTTGATATTATTCACCTTATGTTATCATATATGATAACATTTGTCAAATAAAAAAGGAGTTGTGTGTACAACTCCCCATTCATTATTCGCAATAAATTCTAATTGCTTTGCTGGCAAATTCTGCTGTACCGTCAGCGTATTTGTCTATGTTGTCTTTGAATCGGTCATCGGCAACATACATCTGACCGAGCCCTGCAAGAATTTCATCTGTGCAGGTATAGTAGTTTTCGGTAATATAGTCCTGCAGCTTTTTGACAAGCGCCTGCGCTTCGGTTGAGCTTGGCTCTGCGCCGCTTTGCATCAGCTCTGCGAAAGCGCAAAACGTATATTCAAGCCCCGAATTGATATCCGCAAAGCGTTCTTTTGAATAATCCTTCGTCTTTCTTTCAAATTCGGCATACGCTTCGGTATTACCCCATTTCTCTTTTACTTCTTTTTCAAATTTCATAATAAAAGCCCTCTAATGCAAAAATACTATGCGTTCTTTTTCTTTTTTAAGAATGTGAAAAGTATCAACAGATAGCATATCGTTTTCGGAAGCATCAGTGCGCCGAGCATATGCACGGCATCTGCTCCGATTACAACAGGGATATAGAACAAAAACGAAAGCGTTACATAAAGCCAAATGAACCGAAAACATCTATCGTCTTTTCTGCATTTGAAATACAGAATAACGATAAGGATTCCAAGAATCGCAAACGGAATGTTGCGTAGGATGCCCCACAGAAACGGGGAGTTGTTGCTTAACCACTCATTTTGAGGGAACAGGCACAGCGCAATTCTGATTGCAGACAAGCCCCAAACAGTTGCGGTAATTATCTTGTTTTCCTGTCCTTCATAATTGCTCAGCCAAATGTAGTACATAAGGATATAAAATACCGTCATCGTTACCGACGTAATCAACTTGCCTACTCCGAGTGCTGCCGAAAAATCCTTATCAACAAAATAATTCAGCACCCTCGGTACGAGATGAAAGGCATCGCCGCAGCCGAGCACGAGTGCCGCCGCCCCCATCAGCTTTTGCAGCTTACCGCTTGCTTTTGCAAAAATATAAATGCCGATACCTATGGCGATAATCAGGTATGCAATATCAAAAAACGATTCACCGTATTTCATAATCCGGACTCCAATATTATTTCAATCTGTAATAGCAAATGTTTTTGCTTTTGCCTTCGCGTTTGAGTTCGCCTTCAGCAACAAGCTTGCGCAACGCACCCTCAACGGAACTGATGCTCAACGACGGGCAAAGTTCTCTGATATCCTGCTTTGTAAACCTTCCGATTTTTGTCAGCGTTGCTTTTTTGACTACCTCGATTGCGGGTAACTTTTCTTCCACCAATTCAAAGCGTTCTTCAAAGTCCTTGTACGCCGAAAGAATTGTACCAAGAAGGTATTTGATAAACGGTACTTTATCCTCATTACCTTCATGCCAACCGATTTGTGCCTGACCCAGCACGTTATAGTACAAATCCTTATTCTTTGCGATTTTTGCTTCAAGGGAGATGTACTTGCCTACATAGAAACCGCTTCGATACAAAAGCAGGGTTGTGAGCAATCTGCTCATTCTGCCATTACCGTCGTTGAACGGATGTATACACAGGAAGTCGTGAATGAACACAGGAATTGCAATAAGAGATTCAACCTCATTATTGCCGATAACACGGTTATATTCCTCACAGATTTTATCGAGCGCCTCAGGCGTTTCAAACGGACTGAGCGGAGTGAACAGCGTCTCAATATGTCCGTCAGGATACGTTGCACTGATGTAATTCTGCACGCTTTTCGTCCTGCCGCCCATTGGGTTGTTCATATGGCTGTACAAAATCTTATGAAGCTGAAGAATGTAATTCTGTGTTATCGGAATAGCGTCAAAGCTCTCATGGATAGCGGAAATCACGTCACGGTAACCCGCAATTTCCTGCTCGTTCCTGTTTCTCGGAGCCGTCTTTTCTTCAACTAACTGACGAATACGGGTGTTAGTTGTCACAATACCCTCAATGGCGTTTGATGCCTCCGTGCTTTGCACCTTTGCAATCTCAACGAGCTTTTCAAGCTCTGCGGGACGCTGCTTGAGATACAGCTCCTGCTTGCCGGCTTCTTTATAGATAGCAGCAATCAGCCCAAGCACCTCGGAATCCCACTTTTGATTTTTAATTTCAGAATAGTTAAAGCTTCTCATAACCTCATCTCCGTTATTATTCCCTTAAAATATAGCACAAAATAAGGTAATAGTCAAGCGATTAAGGTAATATTCCCTTATTATTGTAACAGTTTAAAGGTATAATATGCAAACTCCCCTTGTTTCCAAGGGGAGTTCGTCCTTATTTACCCTTTGTCGTAGCGTTATTGGGATTAATTTGATTAGCACGATTATTCATTGCTGCCCTGTACGCTGAATTATTAGGGTTCTTCTGGTTCGCATGATGATTCATCTGCGATTTTGTATGAGTTTTACCTGAACATTTCTTTGACATTCTTCTCACCTACCAATCCGGATCAAAATAAAAAGGTCCATACACTTATGTGTGTACAGACTGAATCGATCCAAATTAGCCACTTTACACACATAACAACAAAAACAATAGAAAAATCCATTGCTTAATGTAGTATGGTGTAAAGCATTAATACGGCAATCGAACTCACCACAAAAGAGCGTTAACTCCCGGAGTCTATCCATGGGTTCTCAAAAATGTAACGAGAATTTTTGTCATTTTTGATAGTATCAATGGGTTACATTTTGTCTGTTAAGTGAAGTGTTAGGAACTCGGTCATCTCCAGTTTATCTCGTCGAACTCTTCAAACGGCTTTCCTATCTTTAACATAACACACTTAACAATTACATTATAGCTCAACCAACAGATTTGTCAAGTTGTGTGGCATAAACAACAGCCGATAGGATAACATTGAGCTATCCTATCGGCTTTAATTATGCGATGAGAGTATTGTTTTCGCTCTTTTTGCGCTTTAAATCCTCAATATATTTGAGCGCTTCCTCAAAGGCATCTTGGAACTTGAAGTTAATAGTGATATTACCCTCTCTGTGAACATATATGGAATCGACCAGCTCAACGAGCATTGGGCGTGTCAGCTCGCCGATATCGGCATATTCGCAGAAATGCTTGATGAACTCGTTCTTTCTGATGTCCTTATCCAGCACCTCTCGTTCCTTTTCCTCAACGCCCTTAATCTTTTGCTCAACAGCTTTGATTTTTTCATTGATATCGGCTTTTAAACTTGTGTATTCCTCCTGCGTGATGGCTCCGTCCTTCCAGTCGGGATACAGGCTCATTGAGTGCTTTTTGAGCTTTTCAATCTCCGCATAATACTGATCCTTTGTACGCTGATACAGGCTGATTTTCTGCTGCCTTTCGGCTTTCTTTTCAACCTCATAAACGAACTGCTCAATATCGAGTGCCATATCAATCAGCGTACGCAGCGTGACATACACCGCCTCCTCCAGCTTATCATACCGAATAGAATGAGTGCTGCAGGCGTCCTTTGAAATCTTCGTTGAGGTGACGCAGCGATAGTAAACATAGGTGCCGTAATCATGGTTATTTGTCTTCTTGCCCATCGCACGATGACAATCCGCACACTTAACCAAGCCCGCAAACTTGTCCACAGTATTAGTCGCCTTCAAAATCTTCGTGTTGTTGTTAAAAAGACTCTGTGCTTTTTTGAACGTTTCAAGATCAATAATCGGCTCATGAGTACCCTCAACAATAATCCAATTCTCCTTTGGAACGGCAACGCACTTCTTGATTTTATAGCTCATATTGGTGTTCTTGCCTTGTACCATATTGCCGATATACATCTCATTTTTGAGAATACGGCGCACCGTCTGGTCACACCATACGCCCTTATCGCCAATATTGGAATTAGCCCTGTAATTCAAGCCCTGTGAATGCTTGTAGTCCGTGGGGTTCATTATTCCCATATCGTTCAGCTCACGGGTAATACCGATAACGCTTTTGCCTGAGATGAACAGATTGAATATCATCCTGACAATCTCTGCAGCCTCTTCGTCAATAATCAGCTTGTGCCTGTCCTTCGGGTCTTTTTTATAGCCGTAGCAGGCAAAGGAGCCGATAAATTCGCCCTTTTTTCTTGAAGCATCAAGCGTGCCCCTGATATTGACCGAGGTGGTCGCCGCCAAGCTTTCGTTAATAACATTAGTAACACCGAGCGTCACGCACTGCGTTGCAGAGTTCATATTGCCGGCATAGGAATCGTAGCCGTTATTGAGCGCAATAAAACGAATCTTAAAGCGCAGAAAAATGTCATCCAAGTACTTGCCTGTTTCCGTATAGTTACGCCCGAATCGGGACAAGTCCTTAACTATAACGCAGTTGACATTCCCCGCGTAGACATCATCCATCATACGCTGAAAGCCCGGGCGGTCAAAGCTAGTTCCGGAATAGCCGTCGTCGATATAGATGTCGTACACCTCGATATCCTCGTGCTGTTTAACATACTGCGACAGAATTTCTCTCTGTGAGGTTACAGAGTAGCTCTCACGGTTATCGCCATCCTCACGAGACAGGCGAATATAAAGAGCAGCCTTCCAGCTTTTAGTAATGCTTAGAGGCTGCTCTGTTTCATTATAATTTGACATAATAAATAGCCTCCATTAATTAGTGAAGGCAATAGACGAATATCCGCAATTAGAGTATAGCATATTGCCTTCATAATTTCAATTACTAAATTTTACAAAAACTCATCAGGGTTTGTAACGACATCCATAATACTGTCCGAAAAGCGTTTGCCGTTACCGAAGTTGACCTTCACTCCAACGTCGCCCACTCGGAACATATACGGATTCCTTACAAAGTCAAAGTAATCACTCAGCTTATAGGTATAAAGCCTGTCTATTGGAACGTTCAATGCTTTCATATCAACAAGCTCACTCTTGTCTACTTTCTTGATGTCCGCCCGCTTTAATTCATTAAGCTGCTCTAGATTAAACATATGGTAATCCCTCCATACCATTATTTTGGGTAATTCTTGGAAGTTTATACCATAAGCAAGAGAATAGATATTACTCCTCATATAACTCCTCCTCATATAATTCACAAAGCTTGCCCTTGTATTCCGGCACAGTATAATGGCGTTTTATATTGAAGCTTAAAAAGTTAATCTGACCTATTACCTTTTCAATTTCATCGGTGTTTGTATAACCGTTTCTGTTAGCCGCTGCAACAAGCTGTCTTAAATGGACGCACACCATATTTAACTCTCTAAGCTCTCTGTAGAAGTTCCACGGTGGTGCTTCTCTTGGAACAAAATCCGTCACCAGCATCCGTACAAGGTTGGCTTCGCTTAACTTGCACTTTGCCGCTTTTTGTTTCAGCATTGCGTCCTCCTTCTTGCTGAACCAAAAGTTCTTTTTAATATTACGTTTCATATTCAACTTCCTTTCATTGTTGCTTTTCTTTTGGGTTTTAGGGTTGTCCCTATAGGAGTATTTTTACTGTTTGTGCCTACAAACAGTCTGCTTGTTAAGACTTAACAGCAAGCTATTTGAAACCCAAAAGAATCATTGATTATTATTGCTCACCAGCCGAGAAGGAAAGGTCTTCCCCTTCCTTTACATCTGCAAGCTCTGCCTTTTTCAGATAGATTCCGCCCTGACTGTTACGCTCATATTGCAGTCTTAGTCGAACGTTATTATCCATCTCATAAAAGCCGAGATACTTCTGCCACCAAAAGACAGGAGTGATAACCCTTCTGCCGTCCTCTAACACAAAGAACAGCCGAAGCATCCCATTTCTCGCCTCCGCTTTTAATACTAACTCACCGAAAAAGAAACCTGCTTCATCCATAAATACAAAATCACTTGTATCCACGCCACGCTCTCTCATTTCGGTTCGGGTTAATACCTTGTTTGATTTTTCAGTCATTCTGACCTCCTTATACGTTACTACTTTAATTAAACTAATATTGTTCCTTTTTCGGTAGGTATTTGGATAAATAAATATATATTTATTTATATTCCAAATTCGGCAAATGAGGATTTTGCTTTGCGTAGGATGACCTACGCTGTCTTTCCGCCTCGTCAATCGGCTTCATTGTTCGGAAGGTTAATACATCCTTGCTAACTTCAAACTCATAGCCTCCGTTTCCAAAATCATCAATTACCTTACAGTGCTTTGGATGAGAAGCAGCCATATCCAGCAATGACCTTTTCAGTTTTGCGTTATGCGTTACAAGGCTGATATAGTCTATGGACTCATCCGTATAAAGCTCCGTTACCTTTTCCTTTTTGGTTAATCCTGTTCTCACGGAAACCTCCTTTTATAATTTTTCATTGATTTTTTCGTTTCAAAAATTATGTGGCGATTTTTTAGAATTTTTCACTACTCATAAGCAGGCAAATTCGAGCATTATTAAATCAGCTTGCCTTTTTCTATCTCCCCGTCATAGAAGCAACGCTATCCGACAACCGCTTGTTTTTCCTTGCACAAGAGCAGCAAAGTGTAATCACTGAAAAAGGACTAAAAAGCCCTGTATTTTACCCGTTATAATGTGTATTTTTTTGATGTCATCACCTCGCTTTTTCTAATGCTTTCGGGTAAAAGAAATGCTACCGGCGCAATTCTGCCGATAGCTATGTATTACTAAATTAGAGAGGCAAATACAGACGACATCAGGCTCAAGATAGTAGTGCAGCCTATGCTCTTATTTACCCCTCTATATATAAGGACACTCAAAAGCAGTTTGTAAACCAATTATTTGTTTTTTATAACAAGTTTTCCCTGTTTGCTGTTATTGAAACAATATATTTGATGTGATATAATGAATAGCAACAGTATTGTTAAAACTATTTAGAGGTGCTATATGGATATTAAAGATTTTTATTTGAAGAATATACAAGAAACTGAATATCACTACCGCTTTTATGAAACCATCAAAAACATTAATATGCGATATAATATTTTTGATGGATACAAAGAAGTAGAAGATTATGCATTTGAAGTATTTGACGATGATGAAGCCATTACAAAGTTTAAAGGATTATGCCAACCAGAAGAAAACTTTTCTACAAATGAAAAGAAGTGTTGGTTCTATCTTGTATCATATTATCTATATAAAAAGGGGTATGAAATAACAGAGTTTCCTAGAGCGTTAGCAAGACCTCCTGTTGACCCAACCGACTTTACTTACGGTGAAATAAGAAACAAATTAATCTCTCAGGGCAAAGACAATGACGGAACTGTTACATACAAAGTAAGGAGGGAATTTGTTTCTAATTTTAATTTTATTCAAAAAGAAAACTATCTAGATATAGATGATTCTATAGATAAAAAATTTAGCGAAATCTCAAACAGACAGGCATCATTTAATAACATGAGCACAGATGAAAAGCTTTCAGAGATTTCAAATCTAATTGAAAAAATGCTAAAGAAGAATGGAAAGTTTATTAATCTAGATTATAAAACAATCTGTTTTGACTATATATCAAATGATAATGTAACAAAATATAGAAAGAGAATGCATTGTTTTAGACATGCTACTGACGAAGCTTTAGCGGAGAGAAAATCCTATTCTGAAGAACAGAAAAGCTTTTTTATTGATTACGGATTAACAATAATAAAAGCAATTCACAATTTAACTAAATAGAATAATACACAAGAAAAGGGAGCCTATTTGCATAAGCTCCCTTAACCTTTTGATGACCTTTGTATGCCTTTTTGAGACCGCCATTTTACTAATACCGAACTGTTTTCCAATTCTTTCCATAGACCAGCTCTCGTAGTAATAGAGGTGGATTAGCTTCTGTTCCTCGGGCGTTAATTTCCGAATTGCACTGCGTAATTCTTCCAATTCAAGGCGATGCACTACCTCAAGATAGGTATCATCAATGGGTTGACTTAACCGCTTTGAAGCAAGAACCTCCTGCTCAAACTCACCCATACTTAGGTGCCGTCTGTCGCTTCTGTCCTGTGCTTCCTGTCGCCTTTTGTCCGCCTCAAGGAACGCTTGAACCTCCTCTAACTTCTCTACTTCGGGATACAAATCACCATATTCAATTGTCGTGATAAAAATAACCGTTTACCTTTTTCCTTCCGTCGGAAAGAAGTAAGTGTGGCATAGTCGAGACAGTTACCACGGCTGCCAATCTCTCAGTACTCACTCCTAAAGTTCAGTGCAAAAGTGGTATCTAAAAGACTTAAGGTTGAACAATAATTACAACCTTACCGACTAAATTTATCATAAGGCTTGCGCCCGATGACCTATTGTTTGTACTTCTATTATATAGAACATTTGTTCTTTTGTCAAGTCGTTTTGAAGAAACACATATAAAAAAGAAGGATGCTTTCAGAAACGAAACCACCCTTCTTTTTCAATTTTGCTCAAAATTTTCTAGAAAACACAAAATTGCGTTGCGTAGTCTTAACGAGCAGACCGTTTGTAGCCACAAACGGTAAAATTCCTCCTTTAGGGACACCCTAAGACCTGCTTTGATATATAATTCTATTTGATTTTATAAAGCTTCTTTGGTCGAGGAGGATCTCTTCTTATTGTATAGAAATTTCCATTATCAGTATAATCATATATGTATCTGCTGTTTTTAAAAGCTGTCAATAAGTTCTCATTTCGACTATTAACTTCAAAATGTGGTCTTTTAGATTTGTCAAACACTTCGTTAAACTTCTCACAATCTAATGCGATTAGTAAATTCTTAAGTTGGCTTTTCTTAAATCTATCAAAGTTTTTCAGCAACAAATCCATTCCATCAGCATTGTTGTTGGTGGAAATCAAATAAAACAATAATTCTAATGATAATCCTGATTCAAGCTTTATTCTTTTTATATGGCTTTGCGCAATACTTTGAATGATCTTTTGCGAATTATCATAAAAGTCATCATAATTCCTAATCAATTCAATATCATTATTTGAATACATCCCGTTTTCTATAATGTATAAATCTACATCATCAGAATATCCACTATTAATTACATCAACATCTTCTTTACATAATGACAACAATGCTTCTTTATATGTAAAATCAATTTCCCAACTTAGTATTTCGACAAGTTCATCTTGTTTAAAAGAAGATGCATTCATTATTTCAATATAAAGATCAATATATTTTTTTATGAATATATATTTGATGTTGGCGTAGTTTTCTCTCACAAAAACAAGATTGTTAGTATTCATTATAATGATATCGTTTTCAATCAAAATACTCATTTTGTTTGCGTCAATTGATTCATAATTAAATACTTCAATTGCACAACCGTAATTACTAACAATACCACGATATAACTCATCATCAATTTCGTTACAATCAATTATTAACTCAAAGAAGCGTTTTCTTTCTTCGTCTGTTAGCTCAATACTCGTAAAATCTAATGATTCAAATTCATTAATAAAATCAACTTGTGTATTATCAAGTTCTAATGATTCCGCAATAAGTGCAAGAATGTTTTCAAGAGAATGATTAATGTTTCCATGTTCAACTATTATAGCTTTGTCTTCATACTTATTAACATTAATTAAACTGTTTATTTGAGTTTTTAACAAACTAACATATGAGGCTTTATTATCTTCTGTTAATTCTTCGTTATTAATTAGTTCAATCACAGCCTGCTCTTCATCATTTATTTCGCCTTCGCAAATATCTAAAACAACAGAAATATAATCATTTATGTTCTTACTAATATATTGATAAAACGCAGAATCTCTATTCTTATATGCTATCGTATAACTCTCATGAATGATATTATCATAATTTGTTTCTCCCAAAAACCACTTATTCACCATAACTATGTTTGCTTTGTTAATAACATACAAGTGTTTTTTGTAAACCTCATTAACAATATGTTTATTTAAATCCGAGATATCGATTTTCTCAAACTTTACGCCTATATACTCTAAAGAAGTGACAAAGTCCGATTCAATATTTATATCATTAAGATAATCTTCTTTTACCGATATATAATCTGTCAAATACCGATTTCTATTGATTTCGTCTAATACTTTTTCATCAAAAGAATAAAGTGTTAATTGTGAATAGGGTATTAAAAGCGTATCGTCCTTTTCATTATCAACGGCACACTCGAAACACTCGGGCCAATACGCATTCATTCTTTTCACAAATAATTCTGGAGATGCTCCATATTTTAAATATCCCTCGATGAATCCAAATTCTTCAGTATCTTTAATCTGCCATAACAGATTAAAAAGTTGAGCATTATACAACGAATTATTTAGAATAAAAAATGCCAAATCATAGTTCAATGTTGCTTTTTCTTTAAAATCTACAACCCTTATTCTTTTTATAACTGTTTCAGGATTGTTGAGTCTATAACTAAATTCGTTCGGCGTTTGTTCAACAACACTTTTAACAAATATTTTGTCTTGAAGAGTAATACTATCAGAATAAAAATAAGTCATATAATCCGAATAATTTTCATCAATATAGCCATACCTTATTAAGTATTTTACAAGCGAAAAATATTCATTCCCTTTCACACCATTATAGTTTGTAATCTCTCCAAGTTCATTTTTATAAACTGCTTTAAATACAGTATCTTGGTTAGAAGGGGTGATTAGATCTTTAAATTTACATACTTTTAGTTCTTCTTTAGCTATTTCAAGTTCATTTATCTTTTGTTTTATTTGTTTTTCTATACTGTTTTTTCCATGCGAACTAGAAACTACTTCTTTCCTTTTGTCATATTCTTCTTTCTGTTCTGGTGTTAATTGTTGATAGTATGGATAACTACGATTTTTGCTTTTCTTTGCGTTGTAAATATCCTCTAATTCATTCAAATCTTTTGCAATTTCATTTTCAGCATCAATTAAGTCATTTTTTAAATCAGCAATCTGTTTGCTAATTTCATTAATATTGTCCTTATATAATTCGTGCCTTTTACTAAATACCGCATTAATATAGCTTCTGTTTAATTGTAAATCTGAAAAATCTTTTGGAAATATATTTTTATAAACAATTAGCGCTAATAATTTGTTATAATCCGGTTTTGTATCTTTTAGCTCGTTTTTGTAAATATGAAACTCATTATAAATGTTTTCAAGTAATCTCATATCATCAATATATAAAGAAAGATCACTTAAAAACTGTTCCTCAAAGTTACTTTTATCCTCCTCAGTAACCAAGAAAAACTCTCTGATTTTCTCATAAGAATTTGATCCGTCAATCACAGGAATTACAGGAATAATAAAGTCAAAGAACTTTGTTCTGTCTTTGGAGACAAAAATGTCATCTCTAAGCAAGTAGAAAAACTTAACTGTTTTCTTTTGGTTGTTACTATTAGAGTTGTGTTTTTTTATCTTTTCATTAACAAGATTATTAATTTCCCTTAATCGTTCAAAAATTAATACTGAATCAAATCTATCAAGGTCTTCAAAAACGAAAGCATTTTCTTCACAGCTATCGAAAATATACAGAATATCATTAAGATATTTATCGAAATAGGATTCATTGTCATCATCATTATATAACTCAATCTCGGCGTCTTTTAATCTTAAACTTTTAAAAACATTACGATTTTTTTCAATTTTAATAATTTCAAAGATACCAAGAGCTATAATTACAAGCGACAGTATTGCACTAACTATAGGCGACCACGGTTGAATAGTTAAATAAAACGCTTTTCTTAACCACAATGGATAAAGATAATTGATATATAACACCCACTTATCAAATAATAACAAATGAGATGTTGTAATTATTAGAATAACAATAAGTAAGCAATAAAAAACAAGTGAGCTAATTTTTGTATTAGTTTTTAGCTTAAAGTTGGTTAATGGTATTTTCTCTGCCGGAACTTTATGTACTAATTGATTAATAATTTTTCTTTCAAGTACAGATTCAATGTTTTCTGAGTTCTCAGCATTCTCAAAATGAGCTAATGAAACCGTTAAATACTTGTTATTATTATCACTTTTCTTATAAGTTTCAATTAGGCTACTCTTTCCAGAACCATAAGCACCAGATATTGCAATATTATTAATGTCATCTTCATTAAAAACATAATCTAATGCATCTTTCCTTGAACCAAGCTCTATATCATCTCTTGGAGTGAGTTTTTTAAAATCAACACTTTTTGTTTTCATTTATTCTTCCTTTTTAATTCGCATTAATTTAGAATTTGAAGGTGTTTTTAATCTTTTTTAGATGGAATACAAAAACCCTACGAAGATCACCATGGTCGTCCGGCTGTACATTTTGATGAGTTTCGGTTAATTCAAAAACTCCTTTGAAAAGCCATACTCCATTTTTCCTTGAGAATAACAGCAGAGAGCGACCGTTCTTTTTGTGAGTCATTATTTCCATGTTCAAATCATACATCACATTCTCTATGCTGTCTTGATGCCCAATTCTTCCTATGCCAGTATACATACAATACTCAATATTGTCTTTCTCATAAAAATAGTCAGAATACAACTCATCTTCGTTAAGAAACAATGAAATGGTTTGAGTTTTAGCAGATTTAGCGATGCCCTTTCTGGCATCTCCACCGATTAGGTCACTAATATCCTGTCTTGTGGCAAATTTCTGTTTGTACTTTATTTCCATATGTAAACCTTACTTTCTCTGTTCTAAAATGTAGTTATATGAAAGCTCATAAATATCATCAGCCGAAAGTGCATCTAAAAGTGTAACTGCACCATAGCGATTGATATATTTACACAAACCTCTCCACTCATACTCACCGTTTTTGTTTTTATCTACGTTCGGTAAATCCGGATCATCGTTTATTGCTTTTATAGCTTTTAATATTCCAACTACAACGTTTTTGTTCATTGAAAAATTACGCTCAATGATGCTCTGGCACAAGTCAGAATGAGAGAATAAGAGTTCTGTTAATTCATATCTTGCTGAGCCGTCCTGATAAGATAGTTCTGCCATCCACCATAATCTTGCAATAGAGTTTCTCAACAAACCTATTCTATTGCCTGTAGATGTACCACAAAAGTATCTTTGTCTAATTGAATCAACAGAAGAACGTTCGCTACTCCAACGTTGATATGAATACTCCCAAAAAATGCAATGAGACAAATAGCTCCACAAGTATGGATTACTTGCTTGTTTAGGGGTAATTCTATCCTTAAAAGCAGTATGTACAGCAACTGCATTTTGGAAATCTCCAGCTGCAATTGTTACGCTAGGTTTGGAAACGTCTATTCTTGATTCTTTTGCAAAAGTCCTATTGCTAAAGAAGTCGTTAATCCAATCATTTGTTGGTTCGTTATAATGCTCAATGTTTTTGTCAACGAAATCATACAAATCGTTATAAGCAGATTCGGAAAAATATTCTAATTTCATGTTATTCTTCCTCCCCTCTAATTAAACCTTCAAACGTGTTTTTAACCGAGTCAACAAAGCTTTTATAAACGTGAGGCAATACGAGATTTGCAACTTTTGTCATATAATCCTCAGAAGCAATATTAATTTCCAATGTTTCTAACCTTGAGCTGATAACTTGGTACCACTTCTTGTCTTTAATATCCTCGAGATCATCATCACTACAATGCTTAATAAATGACAAAACATCAACCAACACGCTTGTAGCAAACATCGAAGAAATAATGGTTTTTATTTTTGGCTCTTGATTACAATCAAAATAGCTATTATAAATATCATCGTATAAAAGTATTGTGATTTTATCCGTAGACACATCTATTGCTATCTCTTGGTCTGGATTTGTTCCTCTTCTTATAGAAAATATTGATGGTCTGTTAGCCAACGGATCATAGTATTTAATAGGAACCTGAATGAAATCGTTAGATATAGCCAGAATATCGCCTTTGCCTATCTTAAACGGAACCCCGCCGAATAAATCGTGATTGTGCTCGTCCAACCGGAAAGGATATATGTTAGAAGTTGCGATTATGTAACCCCTAATTTCTAAGTTCTTGCTAAGGTCATTTTTATCAATACTTAGTTTAATGCACGTTGAGCCTTGCTCATAGTATTTTATCTTTCTGTATTCTGCTTCAACACTTTCACAATATAGAACTACTTTGGCTTTTTCGCTATCTATAAGTTCTTTTAGTCCATTAGATACAAGTTCATATTCAACACTAAACTCAAGATTGTCGCCATTAATTATTATTTCATCTTGACTTATTATGTTGAAAGAACAATCTACATAATCCTCATTTGAAGAGTTGAGCACCGGATAAGGATAGTTTACATTTGTTCTTTTCATCATCACACCTCATTATTAGAAAATATTTAATTGTAATGCCAAACGTTCAGAATACTGCAGTGTAACAAAGACCTCATTTTTCTCATTAGCTTTGATGTTTTTCAACTGAAGTGTTTTACCGTTAAGAACTGTAGTTGTTTTTCCTATCTTGTAATCAACAATATCTACACTTTCTTTCCTTCTGTCGTCTCCAATAGCTTTAATTTGAATATTCACTTTGTCACAATCATTTTTTAGTGTGAACCCTATTCTGTAAGAAGAGTTAGAAGGCATCTGCATGATCCTTTGTTGCAAAACAACAGGCGTATTGAGCGTTTTTTTACCTGCTTTTGGAGCAATCACATCATCCTTGCCCTTTGGATCTTCGGTTCCTCCTGAGTGCCCGTGACTTGAACCTCCGCCTTCGTTATTATGGGGATCGGCGTTATCATCTTTAACACCTTTGACTTTCTTGGCACTAATTGTTGTCTTTCTAACATTAGGATTCGTTTTCCAGATATCGCCAACTTTTGACTCGGAATCAGGAGAAATATCTTCTTTATCTTCTACACCTAAATCATCATCAGTTTCATCGTAGGGCAAATAAGCACTTACACCTTCTAAATCTATTTCGTTTGTTTCTTCGCCTTTACAATTCTCAATAATAGTATCGTTAACCCATTTTATTAGCTCACGCCTATGTTTTTCCGCAAGTTTTCTCTTCGTTTTATCCTCGAGAATACCTGGATCCCATTCATCATGCTTTGGGGGTTCTATATCTTTTAAGAGATTATTCAGCTCGCCGTCATTTACAATCATAACTGCTGCATAATGAGTGAGAATGTTCTTTCTGCGCTTTCTAACTACCATTCCAATAGAACGCATTTCAACAATAGACATGCTATAGCTATCGTCTTTTCTAATATAAAGCGTAACATCGTTATCAGTCATTATTGTGCCAGGAACAACAATATGGTCTTCCTCAGTAAAAGTATGATAAAACTCTAAAATAGTAGTAATTGTCTTGTCCTTACTATCCGTCTCTTTGTCAGCATAGTATTCAATCCTTCTGCGCAAAGAATCACTATCAAGAGTTATATCGTTTATTTCAACAACCAATTCATTCTTTGCGATAGCCACAAAAAAGTTTTGTATTATTGCTTTTTCTATATCCTCTTCCCAAGTATCGGTCTTTTTGAAACCTGCAATAACGACATCTGTGCCATATTCCTGTCTGTTAATCACATCGCGAAGACGACATGTTTCACTGTCAAAAATCGGTTCCCATGTTTCATTGTTTAAATAAAAACCGGTTCCCAAAGTGTTCTTGCCGTCATGCTTATGTGATATTAATCTTGCAACGCCTTGAAACGCTTTAATACCATCAGCCTCAGCATAAGTATTATAAAATACGGTTCTTAACGATGAGCATGCAAATGGCGCACTTTTGCCAATACCGTAGGAACCGCCGCTGCCATCATCCTTATCAGTTACGCCATCAGAACTTGTTAACGCTCTCCATTTAGACTTTTCGTCCTCTGGAGCTTTAACACCACTTAAACCGGTAGTATTAGAGTCACTAATAATGAGACAATCTATTGTATCGTTAGAGAGAACTCGTTCGGCTTCATCTAAAAAGCCTTGCAATTTTGTGTTCATTCGTTTAGTCCATGATGAACGGCACTCTCTAAACACATCTTCCAATCCCAAAAGAGAAGGATAGTCTTTTTTGTTTAAGGTTGCACCTTTGAATTTTACAATAACTGTAGATTTACCTTTTGATTTTGCATCAAGAGAGTTCTGGCAGATTTCTCTTGCCAAGCTATTGTAAAGCTGAGAACCCTTAAACATTGATATGCCGCCATCATTAATTCCCTGATCACCAGGTCCTTCTTTTACAGGAAATCTCCATGCATATTTCTCCAAAATCATCACTCCTTATAATAATTAAAGCTTGAATTTGTCTTCTACATCGTTCATTGAAAACTTTGTTTTTGTTGCTTTCAGTTCCTTTTCAATAGCATTAAAAATCTTTTGAACATCAGCATCTGAATAATCGTAATTTGCTTTGTTAGCACAATTGCCTAAAAGCCTTAACATATCTATGATTTTATTTGTTCTTGCTTCAGCCAATCTTACAAATTTATCCCTTTTAGTTTCCATATAGCACATTCCTTTCAAATATAGTCTATCTGTGACATTATCACATTACCATATATTGCAATATTTGTCAACATATTTTTGATACATTTTTCATATATTGCAATATATGTCGTTTATCTTTCTTTGTATTTGCTAAATATATGCATAATAAAAGAGCAGCAAAGCTGCTGCTCTTGTTACCAATTCATTGTTTTAATTATATCTTTTAATAACGCCTTTAACACCGGAACGGCTATAGAATTACCACTCTGACGATAAATGTTTTTCTCACTTACCTCTGGATCGAACTTAAAATCTTCAAACCCCATTAGCCTAATACATTCTATGGGTGTAAGTTTTCTTGCTACACATTTTCTTCCTTTGAACTCGTCACAAGCGTCTCCGCTGTATGTACCGACATAAACTTGCTCGCTGTTTCTCAATTCATCAGTTGGTTCTTCCAATCTAAAATCACCAGTCCAATTAAATTGCTGATTTGCAGTTTGGCAGCCAATGATATCACGATTAATTCTGGATCTCCCCTGATGCTTGGCAGGAGTAGTAACCCACTCAAATCCTTTTTTACCTAGATAATACTTAATATCCACATTATTGTCTAAGTAATCTGCGGCGATTTTCTCTAGTTTTAATTTTTTTGGTGCATCATATTTGCCAATTCCATATTTTTTATCAAATCCAACAACAAAAACCCTTTTACGAATCTGAGGCAAGCCATAATCCTGTGCATCTAATTCAAAATCATAATAGTCATATTCTAAACTATCAAATCTATCTCTTATTCTCTGCCATGTGTTTCCATTATCATGGGTTTTTAGCCCAACAACATTTTCATATATAAATACACTTGGTCTTATTTTTTCAATAAGATTAGCATAGTAGAAGAATAAGGTTCCTCTTGTATCTTCAAATCCTTTTTTCTTTCCATATGTTGAGAAGCTCTGACAGGGGCTACCACCTATGAACAAGTCCACCTTATTGTTATAATTATCGCCGTTAATAAATCTAACATCTTCAAACCATCTATCTTCTGTAATAGGATGATTTGCAAAATACGATTTTTTTACATAATTCACTTTTTTTGTCTTATCATACAATTCATTTACATAGTTTAATTGTTCTAAATAAGACATGCCTTCAGTGTCTTCAATTATTTCATCATAGGTCTTTTTTAATTCTCGCTCTCCGTTATCACAAGCAAAAACAATATCATGTTCTACACCCAATTGTTTTAAAGCCTCTTCCGGAGCACCTATGCCACTGAAGACAGTAGCTACTCTTACCATTTTTATCCTCCATATTTATCTTCATAAAGTCGTAGATAAATACAATAATCATTATAAATATTTGCTATTATATCATAAGTTACAAAATTAGACAATATTTTTATTAACATATCTTGAAGTGTCCTGAAAATAGTACTACTGTCAAAAACATAGCGCCGAACCATTAGCTCGGCGCTAAAATTATGCCCTTTTGTAAAACTCTGCGATGCTGTCAATATATTGTTCTACTGTGATAATGCCCAACCACCAGCGCACAGCATCAAGGTCTAACTTGACCATATCTATTCCCAAATGGTCTGGAATAATCAAGTCACCTTTTTCATCCCTGATAATTTTCCCATCTTTATATAACTGAACACTGTATTCAGCCATTTCAAGAAATTCATTATCCACTTTTTCTTTTAACACTGAATAATCAAAGTGTTCTTCAATAATCATGCTAATATCCTTTCTTTACAATAGGATTACAGGTAAATTATACTCGATTTGAGTAAATAAAGCAAGAGCAAAATATAGTTATGATACTGCTGCTATCATTAGTTGGGTGGCGAGCTTGAAGCCGGATTTGAAGGCGTCGAGCTCGGTTTGGGTGGAAAGCTCGTCCACGCTCGTGGTGTAGCGTTCTAACAAATCCTTCTGCTCAAGAGTGAAGTCCTTGGTTAGGCGTTCTTGGTTGCTGTTCACTAATCTGATAGCATCCTTATAGTACGGGTTATTTTCAATATGGTTAAATTCATGCGGCGAGAGGTTGCCGTGCCAGATTTCTTCAAAAATATCCATTTATTCTCCTTATGCATTGTATATCACTTCTTGGTTCACGATTTCTCGTGCCTGATTTGCTATGTTGTTCATCGCCTGCGTCCAAGCAAACGGGTCTTCTGCTTTCATTTGCTCGGTTACGCCCTGTATCTCGGCAAGCTGCTTGACCAGTCTGTCGTACATTTTCTCTGCTCTGATATCCACCTCGTGAAGATGTGTGTTCAAGCCACAACTCGTCAACAACGTGGTGTATAACACCTTGCGGTATTTCTTTATGTAATCAAGGTGGCGCAAGCCCCATTGACCGATTTCATACTGCGTTTCGGTTGACACGAGATTTGGCAGCAGCACGCCGTTTACTTCTGTGTAATCGTATGAGTTCTTGCCTTTCCTCGTATTCCTCAAGCCATCGTTTTGGCGCATATTTTTTATCCTCCAGTAATAATGATTGTCTTGTGTAAAGTATTTCCTTGTTCAGCACCTGAACTGCTTCAAGGTCTGCTTGGGTGAAAAGCTTATCCCACTTTTCGTAGTTTTTCTTTTTCAAGGCGGGTGTTATCTTAAGCTCCTTCATGCTCTCCTTCATCAGCTCTTGATAGCGCTGCTCCGCCTTTGCCTCAATCATTTCGAGATACGGAAACATTGAGTGGTCGCACATCATATCCTCATACGCTTCCGGCTCGTTTACATACAGAAAATATGAGTGCCTCCTGCCCCACATTCCGATCTTAGGCTGCTCTAATTCTGCATCGGGATTTTCCAAATCAATATCCCTGAAATTGACATTATTATGTATTATCATTTTTTACCTCCTTGTTAGCTTTGGACCATAAAGTCAAATACGGCGTGAAACCTCCTTTCTCTAGTATTTATGCGGTTTTTCGTCTGTTGCCTTATGAGTCCATACTAACATGGACAGGTGCCATGGCGGCGCCCATATTGTTTGCGTCTTTTATTCCGAGGTCGGTTATTTTGCCGATGTGGACGGCTTTGATTTTTATGCAGTTTTCCTTATTTTCTTCATTTTCCTGTTCAACAACTGCCGCACCGGCGCCCGTTACGGTCCACTGGGCTGTTGGCGGACGCTGACCGCCGTATTCAAGGGGAAAGCGAAACTGCCTTTCAGATGAGCAAAAATGACTTGACGCTCCTCCGACGCAGCATTTTGCTCCACCGTCGACAAGCATTGCGCAATTTGCGAGAGTCAACGCCATTGTTGAGCAAGCGCCATACATTCCGATAAACGGAATCTGCAAATCCTTTAGCGCAAAACAGGAACCAACGCACTGGTCGAGCAGGTCGCCTGTCATAACAAAATCAACATCCGCAGGGCTTCTTTTCGCATCGCTCAGCGCTCTTATTATCGCATCGTGCAACATCGCCGATTCGGCAAGCTCAAAGGATTCCTGCCCCATTGTTGTATCTTCAAAAATTGCGTCGAAATCATTTCTCAGCGGACCTTCGCCCTCTTTTTTACCAACAACTCCGGCAGACCCGATAACAACGGGCTGGGTATCAAAAAAAATAGTTTTGCCTTTTATATGCATAAAAACACCTCGCTTTTATTATTAGCGAGGTGTTTTGAATTATTAAATATTAAAGAGCTTTTTTAGCAGCTTCTGTTAATGCTGTGAAAGCCTCAGGGTCTGAAATTGCGATTTCGGAAAGCATTTTTCTGTTGAGATCAATGTTTGCTTTCTTAAGACCGTTCATAAATGTTGAATAGTTCATTCCGTTCATTTTGCATGCTGCAGAAATACGGGTGATCCAGAGTCTTCTGAAATCTCTCTTCTTCTGTTTTCTTCCGATATATGCATACTGACCGCTCTTCATAACAGCCTGTTTAGCTGTTTTGAAGAGAGTGTGCTTTGAGCCATAGTAGCCCTTAGCTGCCTTTAATACCTTTTTTCTTCTTTTGCGAGTCGCCATAGCGCCTTTAATTCTTGCCATAATTAATTACCTCCGATTTATTGTAGTACTCCTTTTCTTATTACGAGCCCTGCGAGTAACAAGGTTCTCGGCACCCATTCAAAATTTTAATTTTGCTAATGGGTGAGGTTCTTATTTATAAGGAATAAGTCTCTTTAACTGATTCTGGTTTGTTACATCGGCAACAACCTGCTTGCGAAGGTTTCTCTTGCGCTTTGTTGACTTCTTAGTGAGAATATGAGAAGTGTAAGCGTGGGATCTTGTTACTTTGCCGCTCTTTGTTTTCTTGAAACGCTTTTTTGCGCCACTGTGTGTCTTAATTTTTGGCATATTTATTTCCTCCGTTAAAAATAATAACTTTTAATAACTTATTTTGCTGCCTTCGGGCTCAGGAACATAAGAACCTGACGACCTTCAAGCTTTGGCTTTTTATCAACATTTGCTTCTTCACTAAGTTCCTGGGCAAAGCGCATCATATTATCCTCGGCGAGATTTGCATGAGCCATTTCTCTTCCGCGGAGTCTGATTGAAACTTTAACCTTATCGCCTTTTGAAAGGAATTTTCTTGCCTGATTAACCTTAGTGTTGAAATCGCCGATATCAATATTAATTGAAAGCCTGATTTCTTTTGTTTCAACAATTTTTTGCTTCTTGCGATTTTCTTTTTCGCGCTTAGACTGTTCGTAACGGAATTTGGAATAATCCATAATCTTTGCAACGGGCGGTTTTGCCTGCGGAGCAATCTTAACTAAATCAACTCCTCTTGCATCTGCAAGCTGCTGAGCCTCTTTAGCACTCATTATTCCAAGCTGTTCGCCTGTTTCGGAAATTACTCTTAATTCCTTATCCCTGATTTCGCCGTTAAGCTGGGGAGCATCTTTGCTGATAAAAAACACCTCTCTATAAATTAATAAATAGAATAAAAATAAGTACGAACGCAAAACGCCCGTACTTAATACTTTCATGGTTAAGTATTGCCCTTTTTACTTACGCTGAAGGGGAGAACGGAGCTGTTCTGCTTTGTTGTGGGGATATAATAGCATAAATAAAAAGGATTGTCAACACTTTTTTTAGTGTGGAGAGTGGAAAGTGGAGAGTGGAGTTTCGGGTGCTGCGCACAGCGATTATAGAATCGGAGCGAAGCGACCCTCATTTTTCAATTATCTTCTTCTCGGTGGTTCGATATAATCGTTGCGGTTATTGAGCTGCTCATCAAGCTCCTGCTGACGGCGGCGTTTCTGGGCTATTCTCTGTTTTTCTTTTTTCAGCTTATTCGCAAAAACGATTATATAGATTATTGCAAACGCGATTAAAATAAGCAAAATTGCAAGAACAACCTTATTTCCGAA
This sequence comes from Eubacterium sp., assembly GCA_017476375.1. Lineage (GTDB taxonomy): Bacteria > Bacillota > Clostridia > Oscillospirales > Acutalibacteraceae > Eubacterium_R. Next base: position 14,940 of record JAFUZY010000035.1, on the reverse strand, counting down.
AAAGCTTTTTACAGCATTAAAAATCTTTAGGAAGGCGGAAAGCTCAACTGTTTTTGCCGCAACAAGTTTCGTTGTTGCTATAACCTTGTTTGCGTAAATTATTTCAGCCTTACAGATTTCCTCGCCCTTTGTTATCGGCGCTTCAAGAGCATCGGGAGGGTCAATCGGTTTAACAATAACAGCTGAAGAATCCAGCGAGGAAGGAACAAGCGTTGTTATATCCTCCTTTGAAACAAGCTGAACCGTATCGGCGTCCTTTCCGTTGTTAACAGGAATTTCGGTAACAAGGTCGTTTTTTCTGATTACTGTTGAATACTTAAGCGAATCAAAAGCCCAATCAAAAAGCGTTGCGGCATCAATGAACGAGCATTTCGTATCAATGCCCTTAAGCTTTTTAATCGGCGAATCCATAACAATCGCAAGATAGTTGTATCCGTCTTTAGAAGCCTTTGTTATAACACAGTAACCGGCCTCACTTGTTGAGCCTGTTTTAATTCCTTCGGCGTATTCATAGTAATATGTTATATGAAATTTATCGAGCATAAAGTTTGTGTGAATAAAGGTCAATTTCTTATATTTAATGCTCTTTGTTGTTGAAATTCTTACGAAGGTTTCGTTTTTAAGCGCCTCAAGAGTCATAAGCGCCATGTCGGACGGCGTTGTGTAGTGGTTGTCATCGTGAAGTCCGTCGGGATTAACAAAATTTGTGTTTTCGCAACCGAGTGATTTTGCCCAATCGTTCATCATCTGAACAAAATTATCAACCGTTCCGCCAACATATTCGCCGAGAATCTGGCACGCATCACAAGCTGAATGAACCATTGTCAGATACAAAAGTTCCTCAATAGTCAGCTCCTCGCCGACCTGGATTCCGGCAACCTGAGCCCCCGTGTTCGCAAGAGCCATAATTGCGCCCTTCGACGCCTTGGTTTTCGCAGATAAATCGGGAACATTGTTTATTGTTACCATTGCTGTTGCAATCTTTGTCAGAGATGTAGGAAATTTCTTTTTATCCTTATTCTTTTCTGCAATAATCGGGAAAGAACTGTCGTCGAGATTAATAAGCATATATGCGTCCGCATATACCTTTTCATTAACCTCATACATAGCCTCTCTGTTCATATCAACGTTTTCGGCAAGAGCCGAAAACGGAGTGAAAACAGAAACAATAATTATACTGAAAGCAAGAAAAAAGGTTGTTAGCTTTTTCATACACTTGACACCTGCCGTTTTTAAAGATATTATAATATTAACACATAGCATTAAAGAAAGAAAGACCAAAATTATTTTTTATAGGAGAAATTATGGTATATATAACCGGCGATACTCACGGCGATATTAACTTTTTCAAAACCCCCGAGCTTAAAAAACTCACCGAGGACGACACGCTGATTATCTGCGGAGATTTCGGTTTTTTATGGGACGGCAGCGAAAAAGAAAAAAAGGCGCTTGAAACGCTCAAAAAGAAAAAATACACCATATGTTTTTTAGACGGCGCACATGAAAACTATGATATGCTTTCTGCGTATCAGCCATACAGATACAAGGGCGGAAATGCAAATAAAATCGCAGATAACATCTTTCATCTTTTAAGAGGAGAGATTTTCACCTTTGAGAGAAAAACCTTTTTTTGTATGGGCGGAGGCGAAAGCGAGGACGCCCATATGAGATGCGAGGGCGAAACCTGGTGGAAGGAAGAAATGCCAAGCAACGAAGAGCTTTTTAACGGCGCGCGTAATCTTAAGGACGCCGATTATCAGGTTGACTATGTTTTAACCTACGAAGCTCCTGCAATAGCAAAGGATTTCATAAGGCTTCATTCAAATAACGAAATGCACCTGACTCCGCTCAACACCTATCTTCAGGAATTAATGAAGAGCGTTAGTTATAACCACTGGTTTTTCGGCTCACTTCATATGGATTTAAGCATAAGCAAGAAAATGACCGCCGTTTTCAACAAGGTAATAAAAATAGACTAAAAAAACAGGATGCTAAATGACCCGAAACTATGCATTTTGCATTTTGCATTAAAAAAGACTTTAGAGAAAGAGGCAAAATTTCGTTTTCTTGCGAGTGGGAGCTGTACAAAGGTACTGCCCCCGAGCAAAAAACGAAAAGCGCAAAAATTCCCGAGAATTCGATGTTCTCGGGAATTTTAATATTGATGTTTTTAATGGGGTGCTGCACACGAGGAGCGTCGTGGTCGCTATTCCCTACATAATATTTGTTTGAAAACACTTGCGCGGTTTTGCCCTTTATCTACAGTCTGAAAGGACTGCTTTGGCAGTCCTTTTAATAAACCTTTTCTCCGTTTTCAATTGCCGTAATCTGGTCAACCCTTGTCTGATGGCGTCCGCCCTCAAACTCAGTGTAAATAAATGTATCAACAAGTTCAAAGGCAAGTCCGCTGCCGATAACTCTTGCGCCGAGGCAAAGGCAGTTTGCATCATTATGAAGCCTTGTGTATTTTGCGCTGAAATAATCGCTGCAGGCTGCTGCTCTTATTCCCTTCACCTTGTTTGCTGCCATTGAAATTCCTATACCCGTGCCGCAGCAAAGAATTGCTTTTTTAGCCTCTCCGCTAACAACCATATCGCAGGCTTTCTGAGCTGCAACGGCGTAGTCATATCTGTCTGTTGAATAACATCCAACATCAACAAACTCGATTCCGTTATCCTCAAGATGCTTTTTGATTTCCTCCTTAAGCGGAAATCCTGCATGGTCAGAACCTAAAACTATCATTTCTCGTTCCTCCTGAGTTTTAAATTTTTATTTTTCAGTTCCCTTTCAGCCTGCGACTGCCTCAGATATATCGGCAGAAGCTTTGCTGCAGGGATTTTTTCTTTGCTTTGAGCCGCTTTTGCAATTGAAACAGCGTTTTGATAAAGCTTTTCTTCATCTGCAAGGCAAACATTATCAAGTTTGATGTTTTCATAGCAGAGCTTTGCTCCGTCGCCTGCAACAACAACCTTATCGTAAGTCCTTATTTCTTCTCTTAACTCTTCAATTGAAATTGCCCTGTCTTCACAAAGACGATTGCATTTTCCGTCCTTTATTTCAAAAAGAGCATTATAGAACTGCATCCTTCTTGCATCCATAACCGCGCAGACAATGCAATCCTCGCTAATGAAATTATAGGCAATTGCTTCAAGCGTTGAAACGCTTATGCAGGGTATATCATTTTTAAACGCAAGCCCCTTAGCCGTTGCAACTCCGATGCGAACACCGGTAAACGAACCGGGACCGGCAGTTATTGCAATTGCGTCGAGGGTGCTTATGTCCTTTCCCTGCATTACCCTTTTTATCATTGGAAGAAGGGTTTCGCTGTGGGTTAATCCTGCATTGATAAATTCACTTTTTATAACCTTTTCACCCTCGGTTAGCGCCGCCGATGCGGTTTGCGCCGATGAATCAATGGATAAAATCAATATAATTCCTCTGCTTCCTGCTTGTTCATAAGAGAAAACCTTCTCTCGTTTTCGTCAAGCTTATCTATCTTAATAATAAGTGCGTCCTCGGGTAGTGCGCCGAAAACATTTTCGCTCCATTCAACAAGGATGTATGCGCCTGAATCAAGGCTGTCGAAAAAGCCGGTTGAATAAAGGTCGTCCCAGCTGTCAATGCGATACATATCATAGTGAAGGACTCTGCTTTCCTCCCCTATATAATCATTGCAGATTGCAAAGGTCGGCGATGAAACATCAGCTTTTATTCCGAGTCCTTCAACAAATCCTCTTGTGAAGGCGGTTTTACCGGCACCGAGGTCGCCGAGAAATCCGATGACGCTTCCCTTTTTAAGTGTTTTTGCAAGCTCGGCAGCCTTCTGCCTCGTTTGATTTGCACTTTTTGTTTCAAATACAGTCATCAGAAAAGTCCCACTGTGTTTCCGTTTTCATCTATATCAATGTCGTATGCTGCGGGCTTCTTGGAAAGTCCGGGCATTGTCATAACTCCTCCTGCAAGGCAAACAAGAAAACCTGCTCCGTTTGAAAGATTTGCATCGGTTATTGTTATTTTAAATCCCTTCGGTCTTCCGAGTTCATTCGGCAAATCAATTAAGCTATACTGAGTTTTTGCAATACAAACAGGCATTTTATCCGCACCGAGCTTGATAAACGCATCTATCTTCGCTCTTGTTGCCTTCGGGAAATGGCAGCCTTCAGCACCGTAAACCTCTTTTGCGATTGTTCTGATTTTATCATAAACATCCATATCAAGAGGATAAATCTGATGGAAATTATTTTCCTTCTCGCAAGCTTCCACGACTTTCTCTGCAAGCTCAATTCCGCCTGCGCCGCCTTCGGCGAAGGATTTTGCAACTGCAAATTCAACGCCCTTTTCCTTGCAGAAATTTTCAACAAATGCAATTTCAGCGTCCGTGTCTGCATAGAAATGGTTGATTGCAACAACAACGTTAACGCCGAAGTTCTTGAGATTATCAATGTGAGCCGCAAGGTTCACGCTTCCCTTTTCAAGCGCTTCAAGGTTTTCTTTTGTAAGTTCGTCCTTGGGAACGCCGCCGTTATACTTCATTGAACGAACGGTTGCAACAAGAACAACGCAATCGGGAGCAAGATTTGCAAAACGGCACTTGATATCCATAAATTTCTCTGCTCCGAGGTCTGAACCGAATCCTGCTTCGGTTATTGCATAGTCGCCAAGCTTAAGCGCAATCTTTGTTGCCCGTACGGAATTGCAGCCGTGAGCAATATTTGCAAACGGACCGCCGTGCATAATAACGGGGGTGTTTTCAAGAGTTTGAACAAGATTTGGCTTGATTGCATCCTTAAGAAGAACGGTCATAGCGCCGTTTGCCTTTATATCGCGGCAATAAACGGGAGAACCGTCATATCTGTATGCAACAAGGATGTTGCCGAGCCTTTCTCTCAAATCGTATATATCGCTTGCAAGACAGAGAATTGCCATAACCTCGCTTGCAACAGTTATACAGAAATGGTCTTCTCTCGGGATACCGTTGAGTTTTCCGCCAAGGGAGCAGACAATGTTTCGCAGCGCGCGGTCGTTCATATCAAGGCAACGCTTAACAAGAATCTGGCGCTGGTCGATATTTTGCTCATTACCCTGCTGGATATGGTTGTCGAGCATTGCGCACATAAGGTTGTTTGCTGCGGTTATTGCGTGCATATCCCCTGTAAAGTGGAGGTTAATATCCTCCATCGGAACAACCTGGGAATATCCGCCGCCTGCTGCTCCGCCTTTAATTCCGAAAACAGGACCGAGCGACGGCTCACGAAGCGCAATAACGGCGTTCTTTCCGATTTTGTTCATCGCCTGACCAAGACCGATTGAAATTGTTGTTTTTCCCTCGCCTGCAGGAGTTGGGTTAACTGCAGTTACAAGAACCAGCTTGCCGTCTTTTTTGTCTTTTAGTTTATCAAAAACGCCTTCGGTAAGCTTTGCTTTATAATGCCCGTAAGGCTCTATGTCGTTTTCCGTAAGCCCGATACTTTCGGCAATTTCATTGATTTTTTTCATTTTTGCCTGCTGAGCAATTTCTATATCAGTTAACATTCTTTTCGCTCCTTACTGAAATTCGGGTATATTATAGCATAGTTTAAATAATATTCCAACAACAAAATAAAATAATATGTTGAAAAATAAATGATTTGATAATATAATAAGTTTACTAATTCAGGAAAGGAGAAGAAATGAAAAACTCAATAGAGAAAGACAGGTCAGTGTCTCATTTTCTTAAGGGGACGGATTTCACAACTCTCTTTTCCGCACTGATTGCCTCTGCATACGGGCTTGCCCTTGTTTACAGCGCAACCTACAAGAATCTGAGCGCGGGTAAAATCATCTCATCCGATGTTCGCGCAATGCTTGTTTCGGTAACAATGGGTCTGATTATTGCAATAGTCGTTTCAAATATCGACTATGAAATTATTTCAAAACTTTGGCCCGTTATCGCTGCAGGGTGCGTCGGACTGATGATTTTCACGTTGTTTTTCGGAGTTGCCCCGTCAGCCCGTCAGGACGCAAAATCGTGGCTTGATTTAAAAATCTTTTATTTCCAGCCCTCAGAACTTCTTAAGGTTGGATTCATCATCTCATTCAGCTATCATCTCGACTTGGTAAGGGATAAGATAAATAAGCTCAAAACGATTATTCCGCTTGTTATCCACGGCGCAGTTCCGATAGGGCTTGTAATCCTAACGGGTGACGCCGGCTCAGCGCTCATTTTCCTCGTTATGTTCATCGGAATGCTGTTTTTCGCAAGAGTACATATCGGATATTTTATTGCAGGAATTTGCGCCATGATAGTTGGCTTTGCAGTTGCCTGGAGAACGGGTATTATCGGAGGAATTCAGAGGCAGAGAATTGTTGCCCTTTTCTACCCCGAACAGTATGAAGATGTTATGTATCAGCAAACTCAGGGCAAAATCGCCATCGGCTCGGGCGGTCTTCTCGGCAAGGGCTATCTTCACGGGGATATGACTCAGGCGAAGGTCGGCGGAGTTCCCGAAAATCAAAACGATATGATTTTAACCGTTGCGGGAGAAGAACTTGGATTCATAGGCGCAATCGCCGTTGTTCTCATTCTTGGTTTTCTAATTCTCAGAATGATTAAAACGGGGATGGGCGCAAGGGATAATGTCGGCTATCTTATGTGCAGCGGAATTGCAGTTATGCTTTTCGCTCAGGTTTTAGTCAATGTCGGAATGGAGCTTTCGCTCCTCCCCTGTATCGGAATAACGCTTCCTCTGTTTTCATCGGGCGGTTCATCCTCACTATGTATTTATCTTGCTTTGGGAATTGAATTTTCGGTTTACCGATATTCGCGAACCCCGAGAGACACACTGTTCTATACGAAATAAAAACAAAACCTTCAGCCCTGTTTGCTGAAGGTTTTATTCTTGTTTACATGGGGTCAGACCCCTTGTAAACAAGTGCTGTTTTTTTGAACAATTCTTTGTGATATTCCCGTCAAGCGCACGATTTGGCGAATAGTAATTCCTTCTTTTCTGAATTGTTTTACACATTCAGCCTTTTCGTCATTTGTAAGTTTTTTAAAATCTTCAGGGGTTCTGTACCCTGTAGTTCGTTCAATTATCAGTTTTGCATCTTCATCTGACATTCTTACTACCGGTTTTTCCTCTATATCTAAAAATTCATCAATACATTCAATTGAATGTATTCGTCTAAACTCATCTATTCCCATAAGCTCCAACGCAAAACCTGTATTCACGAAACTATTCTTCTTAAAATATGCGTTATAACTGCTGAACTCATAATCAGAACAATTATTAACAATCCCTGCTTTTACAGGATTTTGATGAATATATCTCATTACCGAAACATAGTATTCATCGTTATTAACCGGAATGCTCTTATATCTGCCCTGAAAAATTGCTCCGCATCTTTTGTGTTTGTTGTTATACCAATACACAAATGTGTCGCCGAGCCTCTGAAAAACCTTGTCAAGTGGCTCGTCAACCTCCTGGATAAGCAAATGGATATGGTTGCTCATCAAACAATATGCGTGCAACTGAAATCCGCTAATTGTTTTGCATTTTGAAAGAATATTCAAAAACAGGTAATAGTCATCGTTATCAAAGAATATTTTTTGCTTGTTGATACCTCTGAGCATAATATGATAAATCCCGGTTTCGCTTTTGGCTCTTCTTTGTCTTGCCATACATTAATCACCCTTTATCTGATGTTATCTGTATTTTAACATTAAAACCATCTGCTGTCAATCTGTTTACAAGGGGTCAGACCCCTTATAAACAATTAAATCGGCTATATTCCTTGCTTTATATGACTTATTATTATGTGTTTACAGGGGGTCTGACCCCCTGTAATGACCCCCTGTAAACAGAAATTACAATAAAAAATAATGCTGCGCTTTATGCGCAGCATCATTTTTTTATAAGTGATAAATTAAGTCATCCGATTTCCAGTTAAAGATAAGCATTCCGAGCGCAAGAGTTCCGAAAGAAACAGCCGTTGCATAAACAAGGAGCTTCCAGCTGAAATCTATTCCGTAGAGAACACTTTGACGAAACAGCTCTATCATCGAATAAAGCGGATTGATTTTTATAACATAAACTATCCAGTTACGGTCGCCGTCTTTATTAATATTCTGAAGAGGATAAAGAATCGGAACCATATAAAGAAGCAGCCTTGTTACAACATCCCAGATATATTCAATATCTCTGAAATAAACACATAAAACGGAAAGAATTAATCCAACGCCTGTTGAAAAAATGAGAATTAGCGCCATCGGAACAAAAAACAGCAAAACATGCCAGTCAATTGTTAAATTAGCACCGCCGCTGATTCCTGTCAGCTTAAAGAAAATCCAAACCGTTATATAACAGAGAATTGAAATTGCAAAGGTTACAAAGCAAGAGAATATCGAAGAAAGCGGATACATATATTTAGGCACATAAACCTTTTTTATAATTGCCGCGTTTCTTCTGAACGAGGTCATTGCCTGCTTTGTTGCCGTATTGAAGAAATCATAAATAAGTCTTCCTGTGAATAAAAACACGGGATAACATATAATATATTGGCTGTGCTTTCCGAAAAGACCTCCGAAAACAACCGATAAAACAACCATGTTAAGTAGTGGCTGTAAAAAGCTCCAGAAAATTCCAAGCCAGGAGTTTCTGTACTTAAGCTTAACATTCTTTCTTGTTAACTCTTCAAGAAGATTTCTGTACTTCCTGAACATATCAACATCATGCTTAAGCATTGTTTCTCCGGATGAATTAGTGCTCATTAAAACACCTCACATATGATAATACTTATTATCGCCAAGAATTAAATATATGACATTATATCACATATGGTATTAATTTTCAACATTTTTGTTATTTGAACATCTGAGCTATATCAAGAGCAGCTTTTCTTGCCGATAAATCGCCGTCAACAACATAGTCTGCCGCTGCAAGATACTTCTCTTTTCTTTCATCGTAAAGCAGCTTTGCCTTTTCCCTGTCTTCAAAGAGAGGTCGATTGTTGTTGCTTCCGATTCTATCGCAAATAGTTTCAAACGAAGCGTCAAGAAAAACAATCTTTCCGCCTTTTCTGAGCACCTTAGCATTTCTCTCGAAGGTAAGCGCTCCGCCGCCTGTTGAAATGACGCAGTTTTTCATCTGCGAAACTCTTTTGCAGACATCGTGCTCAAGGTCGCGGAAATAATCTTCACCGCGAACAGCAAAAATTGCCTTTATTGCAATTCCCTGTTCCTTTTCAATCATCTCATCGGTATCAATAAACCTTCTTCCCATAATTTTGGAAAGCTCTTTTCCGACAACGGTTTTTCCGCTTCCCATAAAACCACAAAGTATTATGTTGTTCATTTATATTCCTCTCTATTAATCGGGTGCGGTTGTCCCGCCCTCAATTCGTAATTCGTCACTCGTAATTCGTAATTGTTTGAATAATCTTTTGAATATCTGAAACGCCAAACTTTGTTCCAAGCCAGATTTCCTCAGCCGCTGCTGCCTGCCACACGAGCATGGAAAGTCCGTTTTGATGCTTTATTCCTGCCTGTCTTGCAATTTTAAGCAAAAGGGTTTCGGAAGGATTATAAATCGAATCAAAAACCGCCCTTGATGTTTCAATCGTTTTTCTTTCAAGCGGACAATTATCAACATCCGGATACATTCCCGAGGGCGTTCCGTTTATTATCAAATCATAGTTTTCGCCCGCGTCATCGAGATAAACGATTTTGCTTTTTACGCCGAGTTTTTCTTTGATTTCATTGCAAAGAGCCCTGCATTTTTCAAGACTTGTTTTTCTTATCCCGAAGGTTATATCAGCACCCTTGAGCGCACTTTCATATGCAAACATTCTTGAAACGCCGCCGCAGCCGCAGATAAGAACATTTCCTTCAAGCTTGATTTTTGCTGCCTCAAGCGCCTTTAAAAAGCCTATGCAGTCCGTATTATGCCCGATTGCCTTTCCTTCCTTTATTTCAACGGTATTAACCGCTCCGAAAAGCTCTGCTTTATCCGAAAGTGAGCTAAGCGCAGGAATAATGCCGGTTTTATGCGGGATAGTAACATTAAATCCGTTGAGTTTTAAAAGCTCGTCAAGGGATTGAGCAAGCTTTTTGGGCGGTATTTCAATAAGGCTGTAATCAGCTTCAACATTCTTTAATTTAAAGAGTTCGCTATGGATTCTCGGGCTCATTGAATGGCCGAGCGGAAAGCCGATTAATCCGAAACTTTTTTTATTGCTCATAAAATCACCAAAAAAATTATTGACAAAACATTTTAAAATTTATAATATGATAGCATACAAACATAAGTTTAACAACATTTTTTTAAGGAGATGCACTATATGTTATTTGATGAAGTTAAGGAAATTCTTGTTGATCAGCTTGATGTCAACTCAGATGATATCGAAATGGATTCAAGCCTTACAGATGATTTGGGCGCGGATTCGCTTGACGCAATTGATATTGTTATGACAATCGAGGATCAGTATTCAATTGAGGTTCCCGATGAAATCATCAAGTCCATGAAAACGGTTGAGGATATTGTTTCCTTTATTGAAAGTCATCTTGAGTAAAAGATTATAGACAACTTTCTTTTATGTTTTTATAATAAGTAATTATTACCAAATATAAGAGTTAATTTTCGTTACTTTGGTTTGTTGACAGTATAATTAATAAAGAGTAAAATAAAGTCAGGAATCTTCCTGATTTTATTTTTTTGTATTTTTTTAAGAAAGAGGAATAAACATGGCAGAAAAATTTGTTATGGCGCTTGATCAGGGTACAACCAGTTCACGCGCAATTATTTTTAACAAACAGGGCGAAATTGTTGCAAAACAGCAAAACGAGTTCACCCAGTACTATCCTCAGAACGGTTGGGTTGAACACGACCCAAATGAAATTCTTTTCTCAATGGTCAGCGCAATGATGGGCTGCATAAGGAATGCAAAGGTTAAGCCTGAGCAAATTGCAGGTATCGGTATAACAAACCAGAGAGAAACAACTATTATCTGGGATAAAGAAACAGGAAAACCGATTTATAACGCTATCGTATGGCAGTGCAGAAGAACAGCCGATTACTGCGAAGAGCTTAAGGCTGAAGGGCTTTCCGACTATATCAAGAACACAACGGGTTTGTTAATTGACGCATATTTCAGCGCAACAAAAATCAAATGGATTCTTGATAATGTTGAAGGCGCAAGAGAAAGGGCAGAAAAGGGTGAGCTTCTTTTCGGAACAATTGACACCTGGCTTATCTGGAATTTAACAGGCGGAAAGGTTCATGTAACCGACTATTCAAATGCATGCAGAACAATGCTCTTTGATATTGACAAGCTCTGCTGGGATGAATATCTCTGCAGCAAGCTCGATATACCGATGAACATTCTTCCCGAGGTTAAGCCTTCGAGCTGCATTTACGGCGAGGTTGGACATATAACAGGAATTGAAGAGCTTTCGGGCGTTCCGATTGCAGGTGCCATCGGCGACCAGCCGGGTGCTCTTTTCGGTCAGGCTTGTTTTGAAAAGGGTCAGGCTAAAAACACATACGGAACGGGCTGTTTCCTTCTTATGAACACGGGCGAAGAAAGAATTGCAAGCAAATCAAATCTTCTTTCGGGCATTGCCTGGGGACTTGACGGAAAGATTACATATGACCTTGAAGGCTCTGCGTTTAATGCAGGCTCGGTTATCAAATGGCTTCGCGACGAGCTTGAGCTTATTGCAACTGCAAAGGAATGCGACGATTTTGCAGAGCAGGTTGATGACACAAACGGCTTATACCTTGTTCCTGCGTTTACAGGTCTTGGCGCACCTTACTGGGATATGTATGCAAGAGGAATTATGATAGGCATAACCCGTTCCATCAACAAATGCCATGTTTGCCGTGCAGTTCTTGAAAGCATAACTTATCAGATGACCGACCTTCTTGAAGCAATGATGAGCGACAGCGATATTATGCTTAAAGACCTTAGGGTTGACGGCGGCGCTTCTGTTTCCGATATTATGATGCAGATGCAGACTGATATGACGGGCTGCAATGTTAACCGTCCTGTTAACAGAGAGGCAACCGCTCTCGGCGCCGCATATCTTGCAGGTCTTGCAACGGGCGTTTGGAAAAACACAGAGGAAATTGAAGAAAACAGAAAGGTCGACAAGATTTTTGTTCCTTCAATGCCCTCAGACATCCGCAACAAGAAATATACGGACTGGAAACGCGCCGTTGAGCGTTCAAGAAACTGGGAAAGATAATCTTTTTATCTTGATATCTGAATTTTGTATGATATAATATTAACGATTTTTAATAAAGGAGTTACAAATTATGGGAAAAGTAGTTTGTCCCTGGGGATTAATAACCGATTTTGTTACTGACGCATTCATCGGATACGGAATCCCTGAGGAAGAAGCAAAAATGTGCACGGATGTTCTTCTTGAATCAGATAAAAGAGGAATTGAGAGCCACGGCTGCAACAGATTCAAGCCAATTTATTTAGACAGAATTAAGGCAGGAATCCAGTCACCGACAACCAACTTTGAGATTATCAAGGAAACCGAAACAACCGCAGTTGTTGACGGCCATAACGGAATGGGTCAGGTTATCGGAACAAAGGCTATGCAGATGGCTATTGATAAGGCAAAGAAATACGGTATGGGTATGGTTGTTGTTCGCAATTCCTGCCACTACGGTATTGCAGGTTACTATACATCAATGGCAACCGAAAACGGCTGCATCGGTATGACGGGAACAAACGCGCGTCCTTCGGTTGCTCCGACTTTCGGAACAGAGGGTATGTTCGGAACAAACCCGTTCACTCTCGGCGTCCCCTCGGACGAAGCATTTGATTTCAATTTCGACTGCGCAACCTCAATAACCCAGAACGGTAAGATTGAATACTATGCAAGAATTGACGAGCCCGTTCACCCGGGAACAATTATTAATATCGACGGAACGCCTGTTGAAGGCGACGCAGGCATTGCTCTTAAAAAGATTCGTCAGGGCACAGCTGCCCTAACAACTCTCGGCGGAATCGGCGAGGCACTTGGCGGATACAAGGGATACGGATTTGCTATGTTCGTTGAATTTCTTTCCTCCGTTCTTCAGGACGGCGCATACGGAAAAGACCTCGACGGTAAAGACGAGGAAGGCAATATCAGACCTTATCATCTTGGCCATTTCTTCATTGCTATTGACACAAATCACTTTCTTGGCGAAGAGCTTTGCAGAAAAAAGACCGGCGATATAATCAGAGCCGTTCGCGCGTCAAGAAAAGCACCCGGCGAAGATAAGATTTATATCGCAGGCGAAAAGGAATACAACATCTGGAAAGAGCGCGAGCCAAACGGCGTTCCGATTAACGAGTCTGTTCAGGCTGAAATCTGCCAGGTCAGAGACGAGCTTAAGCTCAACTATGTTTTCCCATGGGAAGAGGGATATAAAGGCTACGAAAGCGATTATGTTCCGAGCGCTCACATTGAAAGAAAATAATTACGAGTTACAACTTACGAATTCTGTTTACTCGCTTCGCTCAAGCAATAATTAATTGACCGAACGAAGTGAGAAACCGACAACTCGGAACTCGGAACTCGGAACTTTTTCATAAATTGAAAATGAAACGAAAGGTAAATAATATATATGGATTATCGTAAAGAATCACTCAGACTTCACGGCGAATGGAAGGGCAAGGTTGAGGTTGTTGCAAGAGCAAAGGTTGGCGACAGAGATGCGCTTTCTCTTGCATACACACCCGGCGTTGCAGAGCCCTGCCTTGCAATTCAGGAAGACTATTCAAAAAGCTGGGAGCTTACTCGCCGCTGGAATATGGTTGCCGTTATAACAGACGGAACTGCAGTTTTAGGTCTCGGCGATATCGGACCCGAGGCAGGTATGCCTGTTATGGAAGGCAAATGCGTTCTTTTCAAAGAGTTTGGTGATGTTGACGCATTTCCTCTCTGCGTAAGAACTAAGGATGTTGATGAAATCGTTGAAACAATCTATAACATCAGCGGCTCCTTCGGCGGAATCAACCTTGAGGACATTGCAGCTCCCCGTTGCTTTGAAATTGAAGAAAAGCTCAAGGAACGCTGCGACATTCCGATTTTCCACGATGACCAGCACGGAACAGCAGTTGTTGTTTCCGCCGCTCTCATCAACGCAACAAAGATTATTAAAAAGCCAATTTCTCAGTGCAAGGCTGTTATAAACGGTTCGGGCGCTGCAGGAGTTGCAATCGCAAAACTCCTTATGACCCTCGGACTTAAGGATGTTATCCTTTGCGACAGAACAGGCGCTATATACGAAGGCAGAGAAAACCTCAATCCTTCAAAAGAAGCAATTGCAAAGGTTACAAACAGAGGTATGACAAAGGGCGGACTTGCAGAGGCAATCAAGGGAACGGATGTTTTCATCGGCGTTTCCGCACCCGGTGTTCTAACCGAAGAAATGATTAAAACAATGAATCCCGACCCGATTGTTCTTGCAATGGCTAACCCCACGCCCGAGATTATGCCCGACCTTGCTAAAAAGGCTGGAGCAAAAATCGTTGGAACGGGAAGGTCTGACTTCCCGAACCAAATCAACAATGTTGTTGCTTTCCCGGGTATTTTCAGAGGCGCTCTTGATGTTCGTGCAAGCGCAATAACAGAGAATATGAAAATCGCAGCTGCTTATGCAATCGCTTCTCTTGTAGACGAGGATAAGCTCGAGCCCGATTACATTCTTCCCTATGCCTTTGACCCGAGAATAAAAGATACCGTTGCTAAGGCAGTTGCCGACGCAGCTATTAAAGACGGAGTTGCAAGACTTGTTCCTGACGAGGAAGCTGAATAATAAAAAGGGGCTGTCTCACGGAAGTGAGGCAGCCAAAATTGTTATTAGGGAAAAATATTTATCAAATAAATAGAATTGTAGAAATATTTGTACAGATTTTCCACCTAATTGTTGAAAAAGAGTGCAAAATAACAAGGATATT
>JAFUZY010000034.1 GCA_017476375.1 Eubacterium sp. | reverse complement strand
ATTCTGATAAAAGTTTCTGTCCGCAGTATACTTGTTGTACTGAAAACTTCTGTCGTCATTATAGGTTGAATAGGCATTGTTCATTCTCTGTGCCTTTATTTCCGCCTGCTTATAAAAAGCGTCGTTACCTGCATTATTCATATCCCTTGCAACGTTATAGCGGTTGAAGAGATTTTGGCGGTTATATTTATACATATCAAGGGCATTCTGATATGTTTCGGCAGCCTTTTCCGAAAGCGCTGAGAGATAGCTCTGATAGGCAGTCTGAGCCGAGGTTTGCGCCACCGAGGAATTATATCCGCCGGCAAGTGCGGAAGCCACGCCCATCTGATTCTTCATTGCCCTGCCGCCCTCGTTCATATACTGAGCCTTATAAAGCTGAAAGAGCTTGTCCTCCTGAGGGTCGTAGCTGAATTTTTTTTGATTGATTATCTGAGAAAAAAGCGAATCAACATCATTTTTATAGGCGTTGAGACCGTTTTTCGATGAATTATTTATCCAGTTTAAATAATCGTTGTATGCCTTTTTATACGCCTCTCCCAGCTTGCGCTTATCGGAGTATATAAAGCTGCTTCCAAGTGATGAGAGCATTTTATTTGCTTTTTCAAGGTCTTTTTGCGCCTGGGTTTTCTTTGCCATTTCATCCTCCTATATCTAAATTTTTAACCGAATCATCGCTGTATCTGATAATGAGCTTACTGTTATTTACGCTGATATCCTTAACGAAAACTTCGGATTTTTTATTCTGTTTGTTTAAAAGAGCAAGCTGCTTTTCGGTTTCGCCGACAAGGGAAGATAAGTATTTATAAAGATAGTCAATCTTATCCGTTAAATTTCCCATTCTTGAAAACTGAGAAGGCTTCGGAAGATTTATCACTGAACGTCTCCCCCTTCTTCAAGTATTTTTGAAATTGAAAGCAGCTTAACATCGCCCCGTCCTTCAATTCTTATTTTCATATGGTCGCAACGAATGGGAATAATCGGCACAAGATGGGTTTTTATTCCCTTCCCCGTCATTTCGCCCTTGCGGTGCCACACGCCGTCGGAATCATACTGGATAAAAAACGATGCCCTTGCGCCGTCTGCAATTTGCAGGCGAATCTGGAAGCGTGAAAGATATTTGCAATTCGGATAAGAATATCCGAGGTTACCCGTTTCGCAAAACCATTTGAAATCGCCCTCTTTTTCATAATCATCAAGATTTAAAACATTTTCATCCGATACGCTGTATATTCTTTCGTCATCAGCATTGATGTATAAAAGCTTACTGCCTGCATTTACAAACTGAAGAATATGTGTTTCATCCTCTTCGCACCATGTGCCCTGACCCGTGTCATAGACAAAAAGGCGGTATGTCCCCTCTTCGTCCTGCATCGAAACATAGTATTTTCCGCCGAGCGCTCCTGCAACGGCATTTTTGTATTTCGTTTTCCCGAGTGCATCTGAAACAACAACCGTATTGGTTCCGTCGAAAGCAACGATACCCGACGCGGATTTATAGTAGAGAATGTTATCAATAACAACAAGACTCTTTTCGCTTCCCTTTTCAACACCGCAAAACGGAGTTAAGGTTGAAACGGAATAGCTCATTCCGTCGATTTCGCCGCCGTTGCTCGGATAGCTTCCGTTTATTATATACAGCGCGTTTTCCTTAAAGAAAATCGGCTTGCCGAGATAGTTTACGCAACCGGTAAATGCGCCGTGGGTTCCGACATTAACGGCATATGAATCAGTTGACAGTCCGCTGAAATCATAGAAATTATATGGGTCGCCGAGAGCCGAGGCGTAGATTTCGTGTCCGTCCGCACTGCAAGCCCAAATTCTGTTCTGGGATTCACAGGCAAATGCAATTTCAGGCTTTTTTCTTCTGACGCTTACGCCCGTCATCGTTTCGCTTATCTGATAAGAGCCGTATGGCGGTTCGGGCGCCCTGCCGTGTATTGCACAAATAAAACCGCTGACAATAATATAATCCGTTAAACCCTCAATTCCGAGCGAGCTATCTCCTGTTTTGCCTTTTTGGATTATCTTCACATTCGCCTTTTTTGTTTTCTTGTCGAATATTCCGCCCTTATAGTATATCGAAGCATACGGGTCGGTGTTTTTTATGGATGAATAATCAATGCAAACCGTGTCGCCTTCATTAAAATCATCAAAGGTACCGGTTGTGTTTTTCTTAAATATCATAACAAAGGTTTCCTGATTAACCCATAAAGCTTCATCTTCAAGATATTTCTGAATAACACAATCATTATATCTGTATGTATTAGCAGAAAGAGAAACCGGCTTATAGTTCTTGTTGCCTTCTTCAATAACTGTTTTAAACTCAATTTCATCAGAACCGAAGGATTTTTCCTGCTCTATTTTATAAAGCGGAAACGCATTATCATTATTTGCACTTTCAAAAATAACGCCGTCGGGAAATGAACATATATACGAGCCCATATTAAAACAGCTTCTGAAGGAACTGCTGTTTTTATTAAAACAGGCTGCCTTTTCAAGAAAGGCAACGCCCTCACCGTTGTTGATTTCAGTGTTGCATATCGGCGTTTCACCGTCAAAGAGCCAGTAGCCCTGAACGGAATCATTTTTACTGATTGGTCTTAGAGTGAAAACGCTGTTATCAAGGCAGCATACTCCCCTTGCAGACGGCAAAGCATCGGCGCTTCCGTCCTCAACGGGAATGCTGTGTGCTTTAATTATCTGCTGAACAGACCTCTTCCCCCTTGGACTCGCAGCAGGAAAATAATCGGTTGTCATATTCTTTTGATTAAACCATTCGCCCTCGTCTGAATCAATATTTCTGTTCAGTCCGCCGAAAAGACGGGTTATCTCCTTTGTACGGCTGAGCTGATTTAGTTTCGGAAGTCGCATTCTTCACCTCCTGTTAAATATTAATACTCTTCACAGAGGCGGTTTTATGGTTTTTGTTATACCATGAAAAATAGTTTTCAAAGTACGCCTCAAACATTGCAAGAGCGTTGTTGTATGCGGCAGTTTCGCGATTTGCATAGTGCACACTTTTTTCAATGAAAAACCGGTATAGCTCACGGAATAAAAACGGAGCAAGCAATTCCTGAGAGCCCGAGGTTTCATCATCATATCCGACAAACTCGGATATCGGCGCGTTTTCGCGGTCTCTGATGATATTTTCAAAAAGATATTCATCAAGCTCGCTTAGAAGAGCAATCTTGTTTTCTCTTGAAAACTGATTGGGACATTGCTCATCAAAATACGCAATCGCTTCATCAATAGTTATTCTTTTCATCTTCCCTCCTGAAATGTATCAGGGGTCAGACCCCTGATACATACTTTTCAAGAAAGGGGTCAGACCCCTTTCCTGATTTTTGAGCGGTTATGCTCTTGATTTGTTTCTGATAAGTTCTGCCTCGCTCTGTGCGTTCTGAATTGCATATGCATATGCCTCGGGAACCTTAACCCTTTTTCCCATCGGAACAAGCATTGCAACGCCGTTTACCGAGCAGTAATACTTATCGTTCTTTTCGTTTGAACGGTCGAGCGGAATAAAAACCTCACCCATTTTTTCATTCTTTTTCTTTTCTTCCATAGAGATATCTCCTTTTATTCGGGTGTGGGCAGCGCCCACCCTCAATTTTGCATTTTCAATTTTTAATCTGGTGCGGGCAGAGCCCGCCCAAAACTCTTCACTCTTCACTCTTCACTCTTAATTTTTAGTTAGTTGTATCAGTTGCGCTGAAGGACGAAGCAGACTCAAGGCGAACAATTCTTTCGGGGTAAAGAACCTTTGCTGCAGTTGAAAACTTGTATCCGACTGTTGAACGCTGGTCGAGAGGGTCGGCAGTTCCGCCTGAGCCCTTGCCCTTAACAATCATTTCCATTCCTGCGCCTGCAGGGTCAACAACGCCCCACGCATCCTTGCCGAAGATATATGTTGCATAAACAGCAACGCCGCTGTTTGTTGAAGCATCGCTGCCGTCCCAAACCTTTGCATTTGTGCTTTCGATGAAGCGAACGCCGTGAAGCTTACCGATTTCGCCGTTATAAATCTCCTCGGGCTGAGCATACTGATGAGCGTTGAGCCAGCCCTGACTCTCTCTTAAATCCATGGCAACCGAAGGATGAATGATGGCGATATAGTCGCCGTTGATTTTCGGCGCCTTATTCTTTTTGAGCATGGTTACAATATGGTTTATAAGAGTCGGGTTTATTTTGCAGTCTGCGTCAATACCCTGAGTTGTGGTTGTTGTGCCGGACTTAACGCTCTTTCTTGCAGTTACGGCTGTTCCGTCCGCCTTCGGAGCGTAAACAACATTGATTCCTGTTGAAACATCGCTGTCGATTGCATCACGGATAACAATATCCATTGTTTCAGCGCCTGCTGCAGCGAACTCCTCGGTTGCACCGAGAATAACGTCGTCAACATATGTAAGCTCAAGAACATCTGAAATCTCGGCATAGTCGCCATACTGATTAACAGAGGCGGTTATATTGGTTTGGCCGAGCTTTCTTCCGTCGGGAGTAACGCCTTCCTGAAGGGTTGCAGTTTCAGCAGGAATGGTATCCCACTTTCTCCATTCAACAGTTTTTCCCCTGCCCTTCGGAAGAGGTGTTTTCTTTCCGAACTGTGCAAAGAACTGCTGACTTCTTGCGTTTTCAAGAAGCTCGTTATCGTAGTAGGTTTTCATACCGTGAGTGAGAACGTTAGTGTAACCGCCGTTACCGTCGCTCACCTGCTGATTTGTTAAGTTTGTGTTTCCAACGCCTGTTGCGCCGTCTGTGTATGCATTTCCGTCATAGGTGTGAGCAAAAAGCTGAATATTAATTTTTTCCATATTTTCTCCTTTAGTTACATATTACTCTCGTATTAAAGAACCGTCCCTTTGATACGATTTTGATTAAAGAAATCTTCTGAAATTTTCAGCCGATACCTTTTCTCCTCTGCTGACAGCCGCCTTGATTTTTCTTCTCTCGGCAGGTTTCAGCTTTGTTATATCGTCAATTATTGCCGATGACTGATGCGAAGAGGTTCCGTTTTCACTCGGGCGGCTGAGCCTTGAGGTTCTTGAATCAGCCATTTCCTGTTTTGCGGTTTTATAGGCATACTGCATAGCAGAGCCCATAATCTCATTTCTGTGAATAACAGTGAACGCGGTTTCAACGTCAACTCCGCTGTTTAAGAGGTTCCTGAAGGCTTCGCCTGTCTGAGGATTTGAGGACTCATATTCAAAGTCGAAATTCGGATAGGTGCGCTTTGTTTCCTCTGCCTCTCTCAGCCAGCCTTCAAACTTCTCGCGAAATTCAAGCTCAATTCTTTCATTGTCGGGAAGAAGCTCGTTTTCAGCCGCACTTATAATTGCATCAACATCCGATGAATCTTCAATCGAATATTTATCTGCAAGTATTTCAAAAACAGGCTGTAATCTTGTTTTAAATTCTTCGTTTTCGGCAAGCCTCTTGTTGCTTGTTTTAAGCCTTTTTGAAAGTGCGTTTTCAAGTGCAGACTGATACTGCTCCTTATACTCACCGCTTATGAGCTTGTTGAAAAGGGCGCCTTTATCTCTTTCATCAGTTTGTGTGCCGTTTGATTTGGCACTCTCAGTAGCGACCTGAGCCTGCGAGGAAGCTGCTTCCTCTCTGCTGTTTGCAGCACTTGTTTCAGCCCCTGCAAAAGGCTGAGCGCCGCTTGAATTTTCGTTGTTCATAAAAAACTCCTTTATATGTAAAACTGTGGTAGGTCACGACCCGTATAAATTCCCACCGACCGCTGCCCACTAACGACTAATAACTAATAGTTTCCTGCAGTGCAGATATAACCTCCTGCTTATGCTCGAAATCCATCATCTTAAGGCAGGCAAGCGCTGCGGGAGCATTCTGCGGCTCAAAGAAACCGCTGTTATAGAACTGTAGCGCAAGCTCGTTTTGGGAAAGCATACTGTACGGCGAGGATTTCTGGGCTGAAATTTCAATATCAAACTGGGGCATTCTTGAATATGTTTCGCCCGTTACCCCGTTTATCTCCTCTTTTTCAAGAAGTCCGCTGTTATCATATGTATCAAACTCCTCTGTTCCGTCATCTCCGATTATGCGAACATATCTCGGCTCATCATAGAACTGGCGCATTCTTTCAATTATCATATAGATAATCCTTCTGTATGACCTGTAAGTTCCCTTGATTGCAAGACGGCTGCCCTTTGAACCGGTTTCAATAAGCTGGGAAATAGCCGAAGCGGCGGTTACGCCGTTTGCGGTGCTTCCCGTGCTTACATCACTGTTGCCGCTCGTCTGCTTAAGCTCAATAATCTTGCCTTCCCTTGCGCTGTATACACCCGAATCAAGCTGTTTTATAACAATCTGCCTGAGGTCGTCCTCGCCGAGATTTCCGTTTGTTTTAACAAGCGGATTTTTCCAATTCAGAAATTCATCGACATTAACGCCTGCGTCGTTACGGATGAAATATCTCGGTCTTGCGCACATAAACGCATTCTGAATAATTGCCTGGTCGAGCTTATCAATATACTCCTGCGGCGATTTGCAGACATCAATATATCCAAATCCGGCAATCGTTCCCTCCATCTGAAAGAGAGTGTCAACAACAAAGGGATAGTTTCCGTCGTCGTATAATCCGTTCGGATACAGAGTCGGCTCGTTTTCAGTTGAGATAAGGATAGTTTCGTTAACGAATTTGCAGTAGTGAAGCAAGCCGTTTTTCTTATAGTACCAGTCTATAACTGTGCTTTTGTTCTTGCTATCGGGCTTGTCCTCATAGAGATATTCGCTTCTTTTGTTATCGGTGTCGCTCTCAATTTCAATATCGGGATATTCCTCTCGCAAAACATCTGTGTCAACAAGGGTTGTTGTGAAAACATTTCTGCTTTGCTGAATATCCTTGATGCCCGGTTCCCAGTAGATGGAAAGAACATCAATCGGCTGAATGTCAATATCATCCTTTTCACTGTTCCAGAAAACGCCCGTTATTCCCGTTCCGTTCTTGATTTTTGAAAGACAGGTTTCCATATACTTGCCCTCGTAATCATTTGATTCAATTATCATCGGAAGAACATTTTTTATGCGCTTTGCCTCCGCAACATCGTTTGCATTTCTTGCTCGTATATTCGGCTCGGGAAAATTATCGCTGTAATCCGCAAGCTTGTTCATAATCGAGTTAAACAGCCATGCCGAGGTTGGCTCAGTGTCCTGTTTGTCGTTTCTTATGCTCTCCCAGTGGCGCATCTTCCACCACTCCTCGTTATCTATAACCCTTTTGTCGAAATTTGCCTTCTTGGCTTTGTATTCATTAAGGGTTTCAATCGCAGCTTTTATCTCGGCTTCACCGATTGCATTTTGTTTTTTGGTTTTTTTCTCTTCTTCCATATAACCTCCTTATAATCGGGTGCGGGCAGCGCCCACCCTCAATTCTTAATTCTTAACTCTTAACTCTTAATTCTATAATCGGGTGCGGGCAAAGCCCGCCCAAAACTCTTCACTCTTAATTCTTCACTCTTCACTCTTAATTCCTGAGATTAAGCGGGTCGTTTCTCATATCGGGAAGAACCCTCGGTTTTCTTGGCGCAACGGTGTTTTCCATAAGACCGTATCGAATTGCGTCATAGATATGGTCCTCGCCCTCGGTGTTAATATCCTCAACCCTCTTTTCATCGTAAACAAGAGCAGGAAGTGTTCTTATCGTCTGCTTACAGGTGTTGAAAACCTGAAACAGACATTCCCCGTTTTCATCAAAATGCATCCGGTAGTGAAACTGCATCAGTCCGCTTAGTCGGTCGTTTTTTCCGGGTTTGAAATGAATGTAATACGGGTGTTTTTCCATAACTCTTGCAATGCTTTCGCCCCTTGATTTATCCCAGATTGAAGGGTCTGCAACACCGAGAATTGTTCTGCCTTTAAGCTCGGGCGAAGTCTGCTCAATCTCCCGGATGTTTTGGGCAATTGCCGAGGGCTCAAGCCTTGCGCCGTTGTTTGGCGTTCCGTTCCAGCCATAGTATTCCTTAACGACGTAGCACTTTCCCTCTTCGTTGAAGGCAAGCCACAAAACTGCAAACGGACGCGAATAACCGAAATCGAAAACCCTCATAATCCGCCAGTTGTAAGGAATATCAAAGGGCTTGATGACATGGCTCCATTTGCCGTCATCGTAGTGAAACGGAACATTCTGCCATTCGCTGAACACTTGGCCGTCGAATCCGTCCCACGAGCCGAGAAGGAGCGCCTTTCTTTCTGCTTCGGGAAGAGAGGCAAGGGTTGCGAGATATTCAGGGTCGTTATCAAGAAGAGCTTTGTTATCAAAAACCGTTGCAGGAACAAATATCCTCCTTTTTGCAATC
Source organism: Eubacterium sp. (assembly GCA_017476375.1). Classification (GTDB taxonomy): domain Bacteria; phylum Bacillota; class Clostridia; order Oscillospirales; family Acutalibacteraceae; genus Eubacterium_R. Next base: position 3,322 of record JAFUZY010000034.1, on the reverse strand, counting down.
TGAATGGTTTTGCCCTCGGGAGTTGCAATATTGTATTTTGTTTCAATGGGCGTCAGCGGCGGCGCAGGAGTTATAAATCTTTCCTTTACCCATGCGTGCCCTATTCCTCCGGGGTTTGCTGTTGCACGCATATAAACGCGCGTGTTTGCTCCCGTAGGTCTGTTTCGGCTCATTAAATACATATACTGCGAATATGTAAAGTGAGTTAACTCATCAAATGCAATAAAATCATACGGCTTGCCCTGATAGTTATATTTATCCTGCTCATGCTGCATATAGCCGAAAAATAGTCTTGCGCCCGACGGAAAGAGCCATCGCTTTTCGCTTGCGTTATACTTTGCTTTCGGATAGATTTTCGGATATAGCTCAAGCGACCTTGCAATAAGGGCTTCAAGCTGGGGATATGTTCGGCGAAAGGTTATTCCTCGGTAGTTCGCAATATGCACCTGACGAAGAGGCTCAATTAATATTGCGTCGCTTTTTCCTCCGCCCGCCGCTCCGCCGTAGAGACATTCATATTCGCTCCTTTTCATAAATTCAAGCTGCTTTGGCTGGGGCTTCCAGATTATTTCAGACATTTTCTTCCCCTTCAAAAACTACGTTTTCTTCCTCCTCTTTCTCTTCATCGAGAAACGGAATCAGAACAACGCCCGTTTCGTTTTCCTCCTCGTCACCTGTTGCAATTTTTGCTCGAACAAGCTGCATTCGTTCATTTGAAAGGCGTATGCTGTTTTTTTCCTTGAAGGTCGGCAAATCGTTTAAATCCCTTTGAACTCCCGTTAAGGTTTTTAAAATCACCGAAATGTTCTTAATATCGTTTATGCTCAGCTCATCATCAAGCTTGGAATAAAGCGCTTCAATTGATTTTTCGCAAGCCTTCTGAAGAAGAGACAGCTTTTTGTTATCATCATTATCTGTATCATTTTTAAAAAAGAGCTGCTTTCGCTTTTCAATCCATCCGTCTCTTTTTGCAAGCTTAACAATTCGTGAAACAGGAACGCCGTATTTTTTTGCAAGCTTACGATAGCTCACAGAGGTATCGCTTATGTATTCCTGCATTGCTTTCTTTTCATCAAATATAATCATCATCTCCTTTTATTCGGGTCGTCGAGAGCGCCGACCCCTTCATTTAAGTCAGAGCGCAGCGCTAAGCGCTATTAAAGGTATTTCTTATTTGCCAGCTCATATATCGGGCAATTTGCGTATTCATCAATCAGCATACAATACTTACGCTCCCATTCGTCTTTTTTCTGTTTTGTTTTAAAAACCTGTCTTACAGACGATTGTTCAACGCTCCCCTCGCAATTAACCGAATTAAAGTTATCGCTTCTGAAAAAAGGACATTTGATTTTTCTCCAGTGAGCTTCAACACTGTAATGCTTTTCCATACTTTCTCCTTTCTTTATTTTTGTCACTCGTCAAAAAATGATTTTTTGTGCAAAAAGAATTAGCTATAATGGCAAAACAAATTAGATTTCACCACCACTGTCAATTATGACTTTTTTCAACTTCATTAATATAGAAGGACGGCGGTAATGTTTTTTCTGATTTTCCTATGCTCCTTAAATCACTTCGACTAAATTCGACAAAATGTTACTTCTCGCAACATTTTAAGTAAAAAAATATACAATTTCCTGAGGCTCTATGTCGAGAATTGACGAAAGCTGCGATGCTTCAATAATATCAAACGAACTTCTGCCGTTTATCTTATTATTAAAGGCAGACAGGGATATACCTATCTCCTTTGAAAGTGACGAATAGGTTTCTCCTTTCTCACTGATTCGCTCTTCCAGCCTTTTTAGTTTTTGCATATTCTCACCGCCTTTCGTTGCGTTTCGCAATGTTATAATAGCACTTTGAAAATGCCTTGTCAATACTTTTCGCAATATTTTTTCAAGTTTTTTTGAATTTTTGTTGCATTTTGCAATTGTATATGTTATATTACTAACAAATAATACCGATTGGAGTTTATTTGCCTGTTCTTTTCTCGCCCCGAAGGAACAAGGTTTATAAGGGGGCAGAAAGGTTACTGATAAAATGAATAAAACAGTTGATCTTGCAGTTTTTGCAAAAAGGCTTTCCTCTCTTATTGAAACAACGGACGAAACAACCTACACCCTCGCTGAAAAGCTTGGCTTAACCCCTGCAACAATAAGTCGCTACACAAACGGCATTATGAAGCCCAAGGTTCCGACAGTTGTTTCAATGGCTCAGATTTTCAATGTTAACGAAGCCTGGCTTATGGGATACGACGTTGAAAAGAAGAGACCCGGTGAAAACGGGGTACGCACAGTAACAGACAAGGAACTTAAGTTTGCGCTTTTCGGCGGCGAGGTTACAGACGATAAGCTCAACGAGGTTAAAAAGTTTGCCGAGTTTATTAAGAATAAAGATAAATAATAACTGAATTAAGGAATCCACTCGTCCTTTTTTTCGGACTTATTATAAATACAGATAGATTATTGAATACATATATGCTTAAATAGAATTGGATTAACAGATTGTGAAGGGGTGAGCGGATTTGACTAATCAGATTGTTAACGAAATTGCAGAAAAAAATAATATCGCCATTATTGAATATCCTTTTGAAAGTTTTAAGGCGTGTTCACTTGAGAACAACGATAAATACTATATAGGAATAAATAAAAATAGCTTCCTTAACGAAGCTGAAATCAATACGGCAAAAGCCCACGAGCTCGGCCATTGTATGACGGGCGCTCTTTATTGCGAGCATTCTCCTCTGTTTACTCAGGAAAAATGCGAATACAGGGCAAACCGCTGGGCAATAAGAAAACTTGTTCCGAAGAGCCTCCTTATTGATTATTTCAAAAAAGGATACCAAATGTGGGAAATCGCCGAGGAAATTGATTTAACTGAGGAATTTCTCTGGCAAGCGTATTACCATTATTTTAGATAAAATAATGGTAGTGAAGAATGAAGAATGAAGAATGAAGAGTTTCGGGCGGGCTCTGCCCGCACCCGATTATAGAATTACGAGTTACGGTTCGTTTGTGAGCGCTGCCAGTGGCAGATGAAGCGAACAAAAAGAACTGCCGAACGGTCAAAATTTGTCGGCGCTCCAAGCCGAAAACAAATTTTGGGAACCGTTGGTCGAGATTACGAATTTCAGGCGGGGCTCCGCCCGCACCCATTATAATGCTGACCGCAGGTCCCTTAATTCTTAATTCTTGACTCTTAACTCTTAACTCATAATTAAAAAAACACGCGATTGAAAGAGTAAAATGAAAGTGGACACAAAAAAGTGTTTGCTTTCATTTTTTTGTTGTATAATCATTTTTTGAAGGAGGAATTTAAATGAGAT
>JAFUZY010000033.1 GCA_017476375.1 Eubacterium sp. | reverse complement strand
CGCGAATTAAGAATTAAGATTTAAGAATTAAGAATTTCGGGCGGGACACCCGCACCCGATTATATAAATGCATAATGCAAAATGCAAAGTGCAAAATTGAGGGTCGCTACGCTGCGCGAATTAAGAATTAAGAATTTCGGGCGGGACACCCGCACCCGATTGTATTTGGTCGTTGCCTATACGACACACGGGGACGTTCCTCTCCAAGCACCGTTCTTCCTTGAATTGTGTTCGGAGGTGCGTCCCCATGGCGAACGAATAGACGTTGCCTTTTTACATCAGTTGAGGATAGACGAGGCGGACGAATAAACGCACCCTCCTTCCATCAGTCGGGTAACCCAACCCTAAAACCAATGGGAACTTTTTGCGTTTTTTGCATTAATTGAAAGCTTATGCAAACAATATTGTTAAAAAATTATCAAACTATTGTAGGATTTACCAAAGTTTTTTCACTTACATTGACAAAAAGTTGAATATCTATATAATGGTATTAGTGCTTTAAAAAACTAAAGCATAATAACAAACTATGAAAAAGAGGTAATAAACATGGCAAGAGTTTATAATTTCAGTGCGGGTCCGTCAACACTTCCTGAGTCAGTGCTTATGAAGGCTGGCGCAGAGATAATGGATTATAAAGGCAGCGGTCAGAGTGTTATGGAAATGAGCCATCGCTCAAAGGTTTTTGATGATATTATCAAAGAGGCTGAGGCTCTTATGAGAGAGCTTTATAAAATTCCCGATAACTACAAGGTTCTTTTCCTTCAGGGCGGCGCTTCCGCTCAGTTTTCCGCAATTCCGCTCAACTTTATGAACGGCAGCGGAAAGGCTGATTATATTATAACAGGTCAGTGGGCAAAGAAGGCTTTTCAGGAAGCTCAGAAATACGGCGACGCCAAGGCTGTTGCTTCATCTGCCGACAAAACCTTCAGCTATATTCCAAAGACCAAGCCCGAGGATTTCAGAGATGATGCGGACTATGTTTATATCTGTATGAATAACACTATCTACGGAACGATATTCAAGGAGCTTCCTCCGGTTGGCGACAAGGTTCTTATTGCTGATGTTTCATCCTGCGCTCTCTCGGAGCCCCTTGATATAAGCAAGTTCGGCGTTGTTTACTTCGGCGCTCAGAAAAATGTTGCTCCGGCAGGTCTTGTTGTTGCAATTATTCGCGAGGACCTTCTCGGCAACGCAAGGGATATTACCCCCGTTATGATGAACTACAAGGTTCAGGCAGACGCTGATTCGCTTTATAACACTCCGCCTTGCTGGACAATTTATATCTGCAAGCTTGTTCTTGATTGGATTAAAGAGGAGTTCGGAGACCTTGAGGCTATGAAGGCTCACAACGAGAAGAAGGCTAAAATTCTCTATGATTTCCTCGACAGCTCAAAGATGTTTAAAGGAACGGTTGTTCCCGAGGACAGAAGCCTTATGAATGTTCCTTTTGTAACAGATTCCGAAGAGCTTAACGCAAAGTTCATCAAAGAGGCAACCGAGGCAGGCTTTGTTAACCTCAAGGGTCACAGAAGCGTTGGCGGTATGAGAGCTTCAATCTATAATGCAATGCCGATTGAAGGCGTTGAAAAACTTGTTGAGTTTATGAAGAAATTTGAAGAGGAGAACGCATAATGTTTAATATTAAAACCCTTAATAAGATTTCAAATGTCGGTCTGTCAAAATTCGATTTATCGAAATACACTTATGCAGACGATATTGAAAATCCGGATGCAATAATGGTAAGAAGTGCGTCAATGCACGATATGGAAATGCCTGAGTCCCTTCTTGCAATTGCAAGAGCCGGCGCAGGAACAAATAACATTCCCGTAGCAGACTGCGCAGAAAAGGGAATTGTTGTTTTCAACACACCCGGTGCAAATGCAAACGCAGTTAAAGAGCTTGTTATCCTCGGACTTCTTCTTTCATCAAGAAAGGTAACAAAGGCAATTGATTGGTGTAAGACAATCAAGGACGAGGGCGACAATGTGGGCAAAACCGTTGAAAAGGGAAAGAGCGCTTTCGCAGGTCCTGAAATCAAGGGCAAAACTCTTGGAGTTATCGGTCTTGGCGCTATCGGCAGACTTGTTGCAGAGGCTGCAGTTGACCTTGGAATGAATGTTATTGGCTACGACCCCTTCCTTCCTGTCGATGCCGAGCTTAAGAAGGGAATAACGCTCAACAATAATCTTGAAGAGATTTTCCCCGTTGCAGATTATATTACTCTTCATGTTCCGCTTACAGACGAAACAAAGAACTTAGTTAACAAAGATACAATTGCAACAATGAAAAACAGCGTTCGCATTATGAATTTTGCAAGAGGCGCTCTTGCAAACAGCGATGATGTTATCGAGGCACTTGAAGAGGGAAAAATGAGCGCTTATGTAACCGATTTTCCCGATGCAAAGGTTATCGGAGTGGACGGAGTTATTGCTATTCCGCATCTCGGCGCATCAACTCCCGAAAGCGAAGAAAACTGCGCGGCAATGGGAGCTATGGAGCTTATTGATTTCCTTGAAAACGGAAACATTAAGAATTCCGTTAATCTGCCGAATGTTGCTCTTGCAAAATCAGGTTCAGTCAGAATAACCGTTATTCATAAGAATCAGCCGAATATGATTTCAACGATAACGGATACTATTTCAAAGGACGGAGTTAATATTGCTTCATTTGAAGATAAAAACAGGGGCGATATTGCTTACGCAATCATTGATTGCGACACGGATGTTTCGGCAAGCGTTGTAACCGATATTGAAGCAATCGACGGCGTTATCAGAGTAAGAGTTATTAAATAAATGCTATAAAAAAAGTGATTTGCAGTCTTAGGGCTTGCAAATCACTTTTTTTGTTATTAAGTTCTCAGATATTAACGTTTAGCTTTGCTTTTCTTTCAATAATATTCATTATTTCAACAATGAGAAGCATCATCGCAAAGATTATAATAGCGCCTGCCGAAATATCCGTTAAATAGTGCGCGCCCCTTATCAATCTTGAAATTCCCATTGAAAGGGTGTAAATGAATCCGGCTGAAAAAGCTAAAACGAAATATTTATTCAGCGCCCTGCATTTTGAAAACAGCAAAGCTAAAAGCATTGTGAATGCCGCCGCGCTTGTATGACCCGACGGAAAAGAGGTGGGCTCGCTGTAAACACCCATATCGTTGCCGACCCTATACCATCTGTTAAAAGCCGAAAAATCAGTTGATTCAATCCACTGCCTCGGAATATCTGCGTTGCCGCGCGAAGTCCAACCCTCGGAATTAATAAGCCCGTGGGAATAGGCAATCATTTCCCTGAAACGGATTCTGTGAAAATATGCTTTAATATAGTTTATTAAATCGCCGCCGTAATAAAGCGCAAGCCCTGCAACTGCCGTAAATTCAAGGGCTTTTTTATATTTTTCGTCAACTCTTCTGAAAAAGAAAACAAAAACAAGAACGAAGGCAATTCTTAGCAGCGTCCACATAAAGATTGCCAACCCTTTTGTCCAGCCTGCGTTAACAAGCAAATCCTGAAGGTTGTATCCGAAAATTCCGCCCATAAATATATTAAGAAAATCATTGCTGCTCTGAAATGCCTTGTATATAAAAAAGGCATATAATAAATGGAGCAAAACGAAGCAGAAATAATATGTTATTCTGTTTTTTCTGAGATAACTGAAAAACGGGAAAAGCGACTGCGCAATATCAAACGCATCGTCAATCGGGTGGTAAGAGGCGATGAGCGTTGAATATGCAAGAACGGGAAGAATGAACATCGGATACATTCCGAAGTTTTCCATAAAAACGCCGAATGTATTTTGATAGTTAAAAAGCGCTTTGTCAATTTCAAGGTCGAAAAAGGTTCCTGTAATCATCAATGCACCGAAGAAGATAAAATAGAAAGCGGTGCAGAAATATATTTGCTTTTTAAGCTTTTTATCCATTTAAACCAAGCCTTTCACAAAGATTTCAATGCCGATTGCAATCAGAATGATTCCGCCGATAATCTCGGCGTGCTTTGAATATTTGTTGCCGAAATTCTTTCCGATAATCAGCCCTGCAATACAGATTATGAAGGTAACCGTAAATATAATTGCGCAGGCAATAAGCGCCGAAACAAGGGAGTATTTCTGAATGGTAAAGCCAACCGAAAGCGCGTCTATGGAGGTTGCAACACCCTGAACAAAAAGAGTTCCTGCGCCAAGCGCTGCCTCGTTTTCGCCGTCGCCTTTCTTTATGCTTTCAATAATCATTTTACCGCCGATGTAAACAAGAAGAACAAGCGCAATATAGGGAACAAATTTCTCAAAAGCATTGAAATAATTAACGACTGTATTAACGCAGAACCAGCCAATCATCGGCATTAAAAACTGAAAGCCGCCGAAAACTCCTGCAATCGTTGTCATTTTGCTTTTGCTCATTTTCGGATTGCTTAGCGCATTTGCAACCGAAACCGAAAAGGCGTCCATAGCAAGCCCTGCGCCGAGCATTATGCTGTTTATAAAAAACATCAGGTTAATCTTCATATATAAACCTCGCCAAAACCTTATAAAAGTTATATTATCATATGGCATTTTTTATGTCAATTAATTGACATAAAAGAGCTATTCGGCTATACTCAAGTTATGAAAAGGCTTGGAATAAAAAAAGGGGATATTGCAATAATTTTTGCCCTGCTTCTTGCTGCGGCGTTGTTTTTTTGCGCTGTTTTTTTCTTTTCTCCAAAGGGCAAAACGGTTAAAATTGAGGTTGATTCAAAAACCGTTGCCACGCTGCCGCTTGATGAAAACAGGATTTATAATGTTGAAATAAACGGAAAAACAACGAATACAGTTGAAATAAAGGATAAGAGGGTTTGCGTTTTAAGTGCTGACTGCCCCGATAAAATCTGCGTTAAACACAGAAAGATTGAAAAAAGCGGCGAGAGCATAATATGTCTGCCAAACAGGGTTGTTGTCAGCATTGAGGGTGAGCAAACGGAAGTGGACGGTGAGGCACGATGAAAAAAACAAAGAGAGTTGCCGTTTTTGCCCTTTTTACCGCACTTGCATTCACTCTTTCATTTCTTGAAACGCTTATTCCGATAAATGTCGGCGTTCCGGGAGTTAAAATCGGGCTTGCAAATTTAGTTGTTGTTGCCGCACTCTATCTTCTTGATGAAAAAGAGGCGTTTGCAGTTTCAATGATTAGAATTTTAATATCGGGTTTGCTTTTTACGGGCGCATTTTCTCTTCTTTACAGCTTTGCGGGCGGAATACTTTCGTTTTCAGTTATGCTGCTTGCAAAAAAGAGCGAAAAGCTTTCCGTGCTCGGCGTTTCCGTGCTCGGTGCGTCAGTTCATAATATCGGTCAGATAATTGTTGCGGCAATTGTTATGCAAACCGCGAGAATTGTTTATTATCTTCCCGTTCTTTTAATAAGCGGAGTGATTGCAGGAATAATAGTCGGAATAATCTCTAAAATTCTTGTTGAAAGACTTTCAAAAATAAATCTCAAATAATATCAATTTTTACCACATATAATTTATTGGTGATAAAATTGAAAAGCAAAGATAACACAGTCAGCTTCGTTAAGGATTCCCGCCTTGAGCTAATCGGAAACGGCAGATGCGTTGTTGACGGGCTGAAGGGAATTGAAATTTATAATTCGGATAAGATAAAGGTTAACCTCGGAAAATACTATGTTACATTTTTCGGGGATAACCTTTTTATTAATGCTTTTTCGCCCGAAGGCGCAATAGTTGAGGGAACAATTATTTCATTGGAGTTTGAAAGCAATGGTTAGTTTTTTCAGATGGCTTTTAGGATATGTTAAATTCTCTTTTACGGGCGGTTTTTATGACGGTTTTGTTGATGAGTGTTTTCAAAGCAAAATAAATGTTAAAAACCTCAAACAAAAAAAGGGCGTATTATACGGAGAGTGCCTTGCAAGAGAATACAATCGTCTTCACATTCCGGCGAGGGAAAGCGGCGGAAAAATCAGGGTTTTAAAAAAAAGCGGTTTGCCTTTTTTTCTTTTGAAAATCCGAAACAGGTGGGGGCTTTTTGCAGGCGCGCTTGTTTTTGTTTTAACGGTGAGCTTTCTATCTGGCTTCATATGGAATGTTGAAATCATCGGAAACGAAAGAATTAAAACAAATGAAATCATTTCCTTTCTTGAGGATAACGGACTGAGGAGGGGAGCCTTTTTTGAAAGTATTGATAAAGACAAAATTGAAAACCTTATTATGGCGTCCTTTGATGAATGCGCATGGGTTCATATCAATGAGGTTGGAACAACAGCGAGGATTGAAATCAACGAAACGGTTAAAAAGCCGGGCGTAACATCGAAAAAGCCTGCAAATCTTAAGGCAAAGAAAGATGGATTGATAGTTAAAACCTCGGTTACAAACGGCTGGCAGGTTGCAAAAGTGGGCGACAGCGTAACAAAGGGCGATTTGCTTATTTCGGGAATATATGACAGCGAAAAAAAGAAGGGCAATCAGTTTGCCCACGCAAGCGGAGAGTACATTGCCGAGGTTAAGGAAAAAATCTCTCTTACCATAGCAAGAAAACAAAGCTATAAGGACTATAAGGAAGAGAGGCTTTTCAGAAGGCTGAGTTTCTTCGGGTTGGAAATACCGCTTTATATTTTTCCCTATGAAGAAAAAAACAGCGAAATAACAAAAACGGGCGAGTATCTTAAACTTAATTCAAATGAAATACCGATAGGGGTAATAACGGTTAAGGAAAAAAGATTTGAAATCAAATCAAGGCAACTTTCGGATAATGAACTGGGTGAGCTTGCAGAAAGTGAAATTAAAAAGAAGCTTGAGGAGGATTTTTCCGATTGTGAGATTATTAAAAAGGATGTAGACATTGCCCTGGGCGCCGAGGAGGCGAGCGTTAAGGGCGAAATAATCTGCCTTGAGGATATAGGAAAGGAGGTTGAAATAAAAATAAGGAATAAGTAAGTTAAATATTGATTGAAAAGAAAATATATGATAAAATAAACCGGATAAAAGAAAAGGAGGCTCAAACTATGCAAATGACTTTTCGCTGGTTCGGCAAAGAGAAGGATACAGTTTCTCTTGAGCAGATAAAGCAGATACCGGGCGTAACGGGCGTTGTTCCTGCGCTTCACGACCTTCCTGCAGGCGAGGCTTGGACTATGGACAGAGTTCAGGCTATGTATGATGAAGTAACCGCAGCAGGGCTCACTATGGAGTGCATTGAAAGCGTTAACGTTCACGAGGATATCAAAATCGGTCTGCCCACAAGGGATAAATACATTGAAAACTATAAGACCTCTATCAGAAATCTTGCAAAGGTTGGGGTTAAGGTTATATGCTATAACTTTATGCCCGTTTTCGACTGGACAAGAACTGATTTATATATGCCCCTCGGCGACGGTTCAACCTGCCTTTGCTATGACGGCAAACAGGTTGAGGGCAAATCACCCGAGGATATGTTTAAAGAGATAGACGATAATTCAAACGGCTATGCAATGCCCGGTTGGGAAACCGAAAGAATGGGTGAAATCAAAGAGCTTTTTGAAAAATACAAGGGGGTTACTGCCGAGAATTTATGGGCAAATCTCAAATATTTCCTTGAGGCAATTATGCCCGTCTGCGAGGAATGCGATGTTAAAATGGCAATCCATCCGGATGACCCGCCGTGGAGCATTTTCGGACTTCCGAGAATTATAACGGGCAAGGATGCTGTTGAAAGACTTTTAACAATGGTTCCAAGCAAGTATAACGGCTTAACTCTTTGCACGGGCTCTCTCGGAGCAAGCCCCGATAATGATATGGTTGAGATTATCAAGGCTGCCAAGGGAAGAATCTATTTTGCCCACCTTCGCAATGTTCAGCATAACGAGCAGTGGTTCAACGAAACTGCCCACGAAAGCGCAGCAGGCTCGCTTGATATGTATGAAATAGTTAAGGCGCTTCAGGAGGTTGGGTTTGACGGCTATGTCCGTCCCGACCACGGCAGAATGATTTGGGGCGAGGTTGCAAGACCCGGCTACGGACTTTACGACAGAGCGCTCGGAGTTTGCTATCTTAACGGACTCTGGGAAGCGGTTGAGAAGGCTAATAAATGAGAATTCGTATTTTCAACTGAAGTTAAGAGGCAACGCCTATTCGTACGCCATGGGGACACACCTCTACGCATTTCTAACAACAACGGTTCGGTCAGGGCGAGGAATGTCCCCGTGTGCTGAGGAGGAAGCGACTCTCATTCGTACGCTGAAAAATTAATCGGAGCGACCCGAAACCCGGAACTTGGGTCTCGGAGTTCGCAACTTGATAAGGAGATATAAAATGACACATGAGAATTTAAAAGGCAGAGTAGCTGTTGTAACAGGCGGCGGCGGAGTTCTTTGCGGCGCATTTGCAAAAACACTTGCAAAGCAGGGCTGCAAGGTTGCCGTACTTGATTTAAACGAAGAAGCTGCTCAGAAATGTGCTGATGAAATAAATGCAGACGGCGGCTGCGCAATCGCAGTTGGCTGCAATGTTCTTGAACTCGAATCAATGCAGAAGGCAAGGGATGTAATCAACGAAAAGCTCGGCACCTGCGACATTCTTTTAAACGGCGCAGGCGGAAACAATCCGAAGGGAACAACAACAAAGGATACTCTTGAAAAGATTGACCTTGTTCAGAAGGATGAGAATATAAAAACCTTCTTTGACCTCGACCCCGCAGGAATCAGCTTCGTTTTCAATCTCAATTTCCTCGGAACGCTTATTCCCACCCAGGTTTTTGCAAGGGATATGGTTGAAAAGGAAAACACCTGCATTATTATGGTAACCTCAATGAACGCTTTCAGACCGCTCACAAGAATTCCTGCATATTCGGCAGCAAAAGCGGCGGTTAAGAATTTCACCGAGTGGATGGCTGTTCACTTTGCGCCAATGGGAATCAGAGTTAATGCAATTGCACCGGGATTTTTCTCAACAAAGCAGAATGCCGCTCTCCTCTGGAACGAGGACGGCAGCCCGACGGAAAGAACGGGCAAAATTCTTGCTGCAACTCCTATGGACCGCTTCGGCAAGCCCGAGGAGCTTGACGGAACTCTTCTTTTCCTCTGCGATGAGGCATATTCAGGTTTTATAACAGGCGTTAACATTCCCGTTGACGGCGGATTTAACGCTTATTCGGGAGTATAAATCAATTACGAATTACGAGTTACGGTTCGTTTGTGAGCGCTGCCAGTGGCAGATGAAGCGAACAAAAAGAACTGCCGAACGGTCAAAATTTGTCGGCGCTCCAAGCCGATAACAAATTTTGGGAACCGTTGGTCGAGATTACGAATTTAGGGTCGCTGCGCGACGATTATATTATCGGTGTCGAAAAACCTCACACCTTCCCCTCAGAGGGGAAAGTGTGAGGCTTTTGATTCGCTGAGGGTGATGTAAAGAGGGCGCGTCTATTCGTCCGCCATGGGGACGCACCGCCTTCGGAGGAACGTCCCCGTGTGCTGTGGAGGGAACGCCCATTTCGTTCGCCGGTAATAGAATCGGAGCGCAGCGACCCTAAATTTTGCATTTTGCATTTTCAATTTTCAATTCAATATAATCGTCGCACGCACCCTTTTAACCGGGGCTGAAATTTTTAACAGAGGGACGGTTCTTGTGTTAAATTAACGGTAACAAAAAAAGCTTGGCATTTTTCTTGCCAAGCCTTTTTAGTTATATAGTAAATGTTTTTTTACTTTGTAATAAATAATTTGGATTTTAGCGTAACGCAGCATAATCGGAAAAGACGCAAAATTATTTTTTCATTTCAGCTCTTGCTTCCTTAATACGCTCAACGAAAAGCTTTCCTGTTTCGGTTATCTTTTCGTATTCGCCTGTTTTAGCGCCTGCTGTAAGCGAGGAGCCTGCGCCGACTGCGATTGCGCCTGCCTTAATCCACTCCTTAACATTGTTAACATCAACGCCGCCCGAGGGCATCATAACTGCGTGAGGAATCGGACCGTGGATATCCTTGATAAATCTCGGACCTGCAAGGTCACCGGGGAATACCTTAAGAACATCTGCACAGCATTCCATAGCCTGAACAGCCTCTGTCGGAGTATAGATTCCGGGCATTGAAGGAATGCCGTAGCGGTTGCAGCATTTAACTGTTTCGGGGTCGAAATACGGAGCAACAACGTATTCGGCACCTGCAAGAATTGCAATTCTTGCGGTTGCAGCATCCATAACCGTTCCTGCGCCGATGATGATTTCTCCGCTGTTGTATTTAGCTCTCATAGCCTCAATAAGCTTGTCTGCATGGGGAACTGTGAACGTAAGTTCAATTGCGGCAACTCCGCCTGCAATACAAGCATCAGTTATCTTTTCAGCCTGTTCAATTGATGTTGCGCGAACAACGGCAACAATTCCGACTTCCTGAATTTTTGCAAGTGTTTCAATTTTATTAGACATATTTTTCTCCTTCGATTGTATTATCGGCAGACAAATGAGGGTCGTTCCCTATGCAGCACACGGGGACATTCCTCGCCCTTACCGAACTGTTATTGTTAGAATTGCGTAGAGGTGTGTCCCCATGGCGGACGAATAGACGCTACCTCTTAACTACAGTTGAAAAAACGAATTTTAAATTCTAAATTGCTTTAGCGCTGTACTCTTGCTGACGCGCCGTTTACCTTCGCTTCAACCTCTTTAAGGCTTGCCATCGAGGTGTCGCCCGGAGTTGTCATTGCGAGTGCGCCGTGAACAACGCCGTAGTTAACTGCCTTCTGCGCATCCTCATAGGTCATTAAACCATAGATGAGTCCGCTTGCAAAGCTGTCGCCGCCGCCGACTCTGTCGAGAATTTCAAGTGCGGGGAACTCGATTGAATTATAAATCTTTCCGTCAGCCCAGCAGATTGCCTTCCAGTCGTTAACGGTTGCCGTTTTAACTGTTCTGAGTGTTGTTGCAATAACCTTGAAATTCGGATAAGCCTTTGTAACGGTTTCAATCATCTTATAGTAACCGTCCATATTAAGCTCTTTGAGGTCTGCGTCATTGCCCTCAACCTCAAATCCGAGAGAAGCTGTGAAATCCTCTTCGTTGCCAATCATAACATCAACATATTTTGCAATCTCTCTGTTAACCTCCTGAGCCTTTGCCTGACCGCCGATATCCTTCCAGAGTGAAGGGCGGTAGTTAAGGTCATAGGAAACGATTGTTCCGTATTCCTTTGCCTTTTTAACAGCGGCAATCGTGGTTTTTGCAGCGGTTTCCGAAAGAGCTGCATAGATTCCGCCCGTGTGGAGCCAGCGAACGCCGAGAGTTCCGAAAATATAATCCCAGTCGATATCCTCGGGCTTAATCTGAGAAGCAGCGGTGTTGCCTCTGTCTGAAGCGCCGACGGCACCGCGGATTCCGAAGCCGCGCTCTGTGAAATTAAGTCCGTTGCGGACTGTTCTTCCGATTCCGTCGTATTTAACCCATTTGATGAGCGAGGTGTCAACTCCGCCCTGAAGGATTAAATCCTCAAGAAGATAGCCGATTTCGTTTTCTGCAAAAGCGGTAACAACTGAGGTTTTGAGCCCGAAGCTTCTGCGAAGTCCGCGGGCAACATTGTATTCTCCTCCGCCTTCCCATGCTCTGAAAGAACGGGCTGTTTTGATTCTTCCCTCACCGGGGTCAAGTCTGAGCATAATTTCGCCAAGAGAAATTTCATCAAAGGTGCATTCCTCTTTTGGTCTTAAATTAAGATTCATTGTTTTTCCTCCATTAGTGTAGGGGTCGGCGTCCTCGACGACCCGATTAAAAGTTAAAATATTTTACTGCGTTATCAAAACTGATGCCGCAGATTATTTCTTTGAGAATTTCCTCGTCGTTTGCATACCAGCCGTCCTCAACCCATCTGCCGATTAGTCTGCAGAGTATTCTTCTGAAATAGTCGTGGCGCCCGTATGAGGTGAAGGAGCGCGAATCGGTTTCCATTCCGACGAATTTTCCGAGAACTCCGAGATTTCCGAGAGTTTTGAGTTGAGCGGTCATTCCGTCCATCGTATCAAGGAACCACCAGGCAGGACCAAACTGAATTTTGCTTTCAGCCTCGCTGCTCTGGAAATTGCCGAGCATTGTTGCAAGAGGAGTGTTATCCTTATCATTAAGATTGAAAAGAATTGTTTTGGGAAGATTTCTCTCCTTGCAGAGTGCGTCAAGGAAGCGTGAAAGGGGTTTTGCAATTTCACGGTCGTCAACACTGTCAAAGCCGGTGTCTGCGCCGAGCTTATTAAACATCGCAGTGTTGTTGTTTCTGAGCGCACCGATGTGAATTTCCATTGCCCAGCCAAGCTCGTTGTATTTCTTTCCGAGGGCGAGCATAATGGCTGTTCTGTATCTGTCGACCTCCTTTTGCTCAAGCTCTTCACCGTTTAAACCTTTTTTAAAGATTATATCAAGCTCTTCCTTTGAGCATTCTTCATAAGGAACATAGTCAAACGCCTGGTCGCTTATTCTACAGCCTGCCTCGTTGAAATAATCGGCTCTTTTACAAAGCGCGTTGATAACGTCCTGAACGCAGTCGATTTGTGTATCCGCTGCCTTTGAAAGTGAACTAATATATTCTGAAAAGCCGTTGAGATTAATACCAAGCGCCTTGTCGGGTCTGAAAGAGGGAAGAACCTTAAAAGGCAAATCCTGACCGGCAAGAAGCATATGGTATTTTAAATCATCCGTCGGGTCATCCGTTGTGCAAACATATTTAACATTTGATTTTTCAATCAAGGTCTGCGGTCTGAAATCGCCGTTTCGGATTGCCTCATTTGCCCTTTCAAACACCTCTTCGGCTGTTTTTGCACAAAGAGGAGTTTCTATATTAAAATACTTTTTAAGTTCAATATGAGCCCAGTGGTAAAGCGGATTGCCTATGCAGTATTGAAGAGCGTATGCAAATTTAAGGAATTTATCCTTTGAAGAGGCGTTTCCCGTGCAGTATCCTTCGCTGACTCCGCATGAACGCATTGCCCTCCATTTATAATGGTCGCCCGAAAGCCAGAGCTGTGTTATATCCTCGGGTTGATTGTTTTCATATATTTCCTTCGGGCTTAAATGACAGTGATAGTCGCAAATCGGCATATTTTCAGCATATTCGTGAAAAAGCTTTTTTGCGCATTCCGTATCAAGGAGAAAATCCTTATCCATAAAGTTATTCATTTTGTCACCTTTTAATATTGGTTTAATTATCGCATATATTATATACTTATAGAAAATTGATTTCAATCATAAATTTAAAATCTGTTTAAAATAGTATAAAAATGTTAATAAAGCAATAAATTATTATTAAAAAATTCGTTTTAATTTGACAATAAAATATATTAAAGGTAAAATAAAAATACATTATAAAAAGGAGCGATAATTATGTTTTGTCCAAATTGCGGAAAAGAATTAAACGAGGGTGAGGTTTGCACCTGCACCAAAAATCCCGAAGAAATTTCCGAAAATTCCCCCGTGCAGGATACGGCGGAGGTAAGCGAGCAGGCTAAGCCCGCTCAGGAATATTATAATCCCTCTGCGCAGCAGCAGGCGTATTATAATCCTGAGGTAAACAACTCAAATGTTTTTACGGGTGCATTTTACGACCCTTCACAGGCATATAATAATGCAAACGGTTCTGAAGAAAAAGTGCCTGCAAGAACGGACTATCCCGAGGGATATAAGATTAAGAAAAAATATGTTGCAGTTATTCTTGCTTTTTGCCTTGGAAGCCTTGGCATACATAATTTTTATCTCGGAAATAAAGAAAGAGCTCTTGCTCAGGTTCTTATTGCAACAATCGGCTCGGTTTTCACGCTCGGTCTTGCTGCAATAGGCGTTTCTGTCTGGGCAACGGTTGAAGCGGTTCTTCTTTTAACCGAGAATATTGACAGGGATGCAAACGGATATAAAATCCAGACCTTTGAAGAGGCAATCGCAAAAGAAATGAAAAGGGATTAACGTTATGGGTTTAAGAGCAGAAAGAGCATACGAATACTTTAAAAGCGGATATAATTGCTCTCAGGCGGTTTTTCTTGCCTTTTGCGATAAGTATGGGTTTGATGATGAAACCGCCGCAAGGCTTGCATCCTCGTTCGGCGGAGGTATGGGCAGAATGAGAGAGGTTTGCGGTGCGTTTTCGGGAATGCTTCTTGTTAACAGTATGGATACGGGGAGCGCGGATATTTCTGATTATGAAGCTAAGAAGGCAAATTATGAAAGCGTTCAAAGGCTTGCAAAACGCTTCAGGGAGGAAAACGGCTCAATTATTTGCCGAGAGCTGTTAGGGCTAACCGAGAAGCAGAAAAACGAAGAGAAAGCAGCACCCGAAAAAAGAACCGAAGCCTATTATAAAAAACGCCCCTGCGCTGAAATAGTAAAGAGCGCAGCAGAAATCCTTGAAGAAACCTTCAAATAATAAACAACCGCACTAAGTGATTGTGAACTGCCCCAGATTGTGCAGACAGCACAAAAACAGCCAACTATGGCAAAATATTAATTTTTAAGCAACGAACTGACATCTTTTTTCAAGAGGTGTCAGTTTTGTTTTTGATTGAATACGGATGTTGTTGTAAAAATGGATATATTCAGCTATGAGGAGGCGCGCCTCCTCATAGCTGCGAAGCTTGATGCGGTGAATACACTCTGTTTTAAGGATTGAAAAGAAATTTTCAGCTAAAGCATTGTCATACGGATTACCACGTCTTGACATTGACGGCGTGATGCCGTAAGATTGAGTTAGCACAAAGTATTCGTGGGAAACGTATTGTGCACCTTGGTCACTGTGGAGTTGCAGCTCGGCAGTGACCTTTTCCTTTCGCATTGCTTTGTGAACAGTATCAAGAACGAGTTTAACCGTCATATCTTTTGACATATGATAGGCAACAATGCTGTTATCATACAAATCTCTGATAACTGACAGATAACACATACACTCGTCAGTCGGTATGTATGAAATATCCGTTACCCACTTTTGATTTGGTCTGTCAGCTGCAAATTCTCTGTTAAGTAAATTGGGATATTTGTGCAAGTGTTCCGACACATATTTGTATTTCTTTCTGCGCACTACTGATAGCAGATTGTACTTTTGCATAACACGCAGTACCGTCTTGGGATTACGGTATATTCCTTGTCTTTCAAGCCATATCTGTACTCTGCGGTAACCGTATGTATGGTTGTTTTCTGTCTGACACAACCGTATCTGTTCCGCAAGAGGTAAATCCCTGTCCGGTATATCCTTGCGCTTCATATATGCATAATATCCGCTTCGCGATACACCGAAGAATTTACACATCTGACTGACACTGTATTTATCCTTGTGTTTGCAGATTACCTGATATTTTACCGATGGCTTCACTTCCTTTCTGTGAGCGAGAGAAAATCCCGCATTAACTCGTTCTCCATTTCTAATCTTTTGATGTATCTATCCTTGCTTGCAAGCACATATCTCATTTGTGCCAACTTATCATGTCTTTGTATTGAAGGCGGCAATTCTCCTTCTTTCTTGCACGGTCTGCCTTTCTTGTGTATTGCCTCTCCTGCGGCTATTCGCCGTTGCTTTTTGTTGTATCGTGTTTTGAAATTCCGCACTTCTTGATAACTAAATCCTAACGCCTTACTTATCTCTCTTAAGCTCTT
>JAFUZY010000032.1 GCA_017476375.1 Eubacterium sp. | reverse complement strand
CCCGAAATTCCTCATTCCTCATTCCTCATTCGCAAAGCGTCGCGACCCTCAATTTTGCATTATGCATTTTTTAACACAAGAACCGTCCCTCCGTTAAAAATAAATGTGAATAAATTATCGTCCTTTTTTAACACAAGAACCGTCCCCCTGTTAAAAATTATTTCGCAGGAAAATTGTCATTTTGGTACGATTTTGGTTTTTCTTGACTTGGATTACTAAATAAAGTATTATATTAGCGGTGATTTGATGAAGATATTAATTTTAAACGGACCAAATCTGAATATGACCGGCGTCCGCAAGAAGGATGTTTACGGTGCTGAGACTCTTGAGGATATAAACTCCGAGCTCAAGGCGTACGGCGAGAGCCTTGGTTTTGAGATGGATTTTTATCAATCGAACCATGAGGGTGATTTGATTGATATTATCCACAGGAGCAGAAATGAATACGACGGTGTTGTTATCAATGCAGGGGCATATACCCATTATTCATATGCAATTCGCGATGCGATTGAGTGCGTTAATGAGTTTACGCCCTTTGTTGAGGTGCATATGAGCGATATTCACAAAAGAGAGCCGTTTCGCCATATTTCGGTTATAACCGAGGTGTGCGTTAAGCAGATTTCGGGCTTTGGCAAAGACTCATATAAAAAGGGTATTGATTTATTAAAAGAAATACTGTAAAATAAAACAGAAAAATAAGTAATATTACTGGAGGAAAAAACATATGATTTCAGCAGGTGATTTCAGAAACGGCGTAACCTTTGAGGAAGACGGAAACGTTTTGCAGGTTATTGAATTCCAGCACGTTAAACCGGGAAAGGGCGCAGCTTTTGTCAGAACTAAGACGAAGAACGTTATAACAGGCGCAGTAACCGAAAAGAGCTACAACCCGTCTGCTAAGTTCCCGACTGCTTTTATTGAAAGAAAGGATATGGCGTATTCATATTCAGATGACGGAATGTATTATTTTATGGATAACGAAACCTTTGATATGGTTCCCGTATCCGAGAGCGACCTTCCCGATAACTTCAGATTCGTTAAGGAAAATGATGTCTGCAAGATTCTTTCATACAAGGGTAAGGTATTCGGCGTTGAGCCGCCAACCTTCGTAACTCTTGAGGTTACTCACACAGAACCCGGCGTTAAGGGCAACACAGCAACAAACACTCTTAAGCCCGCAACAGTTGAAACAGGCGCAGAAATTCGTGTTCCGCTTTTCATCAACGAAGGCGATATGATAAGAATTGACACAAGAAACTGCTAGTATTTGGATAGAGCATAAATAATGCAAAATGCAAAAGGCAAAATGCAAAATGAATAAGGCATACTGCATAATTGTTTGAGCGCTTGCGCGAGTATCCGAAAACTCGCAACTCGGAACTCGCAACTCGCAACTTTTTCGACTGAAAGGAGAAAACTATGGATACAACTGAAAGCTTAGGCTATCTTAAAGGCTTAATTGACGGACTTGACCTTGATGAAAACAGCAAGGAAACAAAGGTTTTCAAGGCTATTGTTGAGGTTCTTGAAAATATGAACGCTGACCTTGATGATGTTTATGAAGAGCTTGAGGCTCAGACAGATGTTATCGACGCAATCGACGCCGACCTCGCAGAGCTGGAAGAGGATTTCTACGACGATGAGGACGACTGGGACGATGACGAGGACTTCGAGGAGTTTGAGGTTGAATGTCCCAACTGCGGCGAAATCATCAGCGTTGACGAGGACACCGTGATGGAGGGCGGAATTGAATGCCCCAACTGCGGCGAAAATCTTGAATTTGAAATTGAATATGATGACGATGAAGAATAAAGCCGCAAGGCTTTATTCTTCATTAAGTTAGAAGAGTGTAGAGTGAAGAGTGAAGAGTGAAGTTTTGGTTACTCGCTTCGCTCGAACAATAAATATTTTCGGGTGCGGGTGTCCCGCCATAAACTCCACACTCTACTTTCCACTCTCCAAACTTTATAAAATGGTGAAGAAATGAAAAAAGATTTTAATTTTAAAAGTTTTCTTCCTGTTTTAATTCCGCTTATTGCAGCAATTCTTGTTGTTTCAACCCTTGCCGTTTCGGGCAGAATTGCGAAAAACAGCGACGAAAAATCGCCAACCGCAACCCGTACTCAGCAGGCGGTTACGCAGACGGAAATTCAAAAGGAGCAGGATGCAAAGGTTTCGATTGTTGCCGTTGGCGATAATCTTATACACAACACACTTATTGCCGCAGGTATGAAGGATGACGGAAGCCTTGATTATACCTCGTTTTATGAGGATATTTCAGAGTATATAAAGCCTGCGGACATTGCAATTATTAATCAGGAAACAATGCTCGGCGGAAGCAGCTTTGAATACGCCGGCTATCCGAATTTTAACTCACCCTGGGAGGTTGGCGAGGCTGCTATCGGCGCCGGTTTTGACGTTTTCACCTGTGCAACAAACCATTCAATGGATATAGGAATCGCAGGTATTGAAAAAGAGGTTGAATTTTTTAAAAAGCATCCGGAAGTAACCCATATCGGAACATATGCTTCGCAGGAAGAATATGATAAAATAACCTATTATGAAAAGAACGGCATAACCTTTGCTCTTCTTAACTACACCCAGCATACAAACGGAATCGGTGTTCCCGAAAACAAGAGCTATGCTGTTAAGATGCTCAAGGAAGAGCTTGTTAAAAAAGAGATAACCGAGGCACGAAAGAATGCCGATGTTGTTATCGTTCTTCCTCACTGGGAGCAGGAGAACAGCCACGAAATAATTGATTTCCAGAGAAAGTACGTTAAACTTTTCTCAGACCTCGGAGTTGATATAGTTATCGGAACTCATCCCCATGTTCTTCAGCCTGTTGAGTGGGTAACAAATGCCGAAACAGGAAAAAAGATGCTTGTGTATTATTCAATCGGCAACTTTATCAGCCACCAGACTAACCGCAATCAGATGGTTGGCGGAATGGCGGAGATAACCGTTGAGCGCAAGAACGGCGAAATTGAAATAACAAATGCAAAGCTTGCGCCGGTTATTGATTTTTATAAGAGGTCGAACGGAAAATATAAGTTCAGCGTTTATAAGTTTTGCGACTATAACGATGAGCTTGCCTCTGAACAGGCACAGGACGGTTTAACCGTTAAATACGCAGAGAATCTTGCAAAAAAGATTGTCAGCGAAGAATTTTTAGACCTGAATTAAAATATATTTTATTGACATATTGTTTTTTATCCATTATAATATGCAATGAACAAAGGCGTTCAGTAAAGGATACTGAACGCCTATTTTTAAAGAAAGAGAATGAAAGGGAGTATTAAGATGGCAAAAAACACAAAAGAGTCCATCCTCAGGGAAGCTAAAGAAAACGGAGTTGAATTCGTTCGCCTTCAGTTTACTGATTTGTTCGGCGTTATGAAGAATATTGCAATGCCCGTTTCTCAGCTTGAAAAAGCGCTCAATAACGAGTGTATGTTTGATGGCTCTTCAATAGATGGATTTGTTAGAATTGATGAAAGCGATATGTACCTTCATCCTGACTATGACACATGGGCTCTTTTCCCATGGAGAAAGCATCAGAATGCTCAAACAGGCAGACTTATCTGCTCGGTTTACAAGGCTGATAATAAAACTCCTTTCGAGGGCGACCCGAGAAATGTTCTTCAGAGGGTTATCGACGAAGCGGCAAAAATGGGATACGGTTTCAATGTTGGTCCCGAATGTGAATTCTTTCTTTTCAAAACAGACGATAACGGCAAGCCGTTAGCTGAACTTAACGACGAGGCAGGCTATTTCGACCTCAACCCGATTGACCACGGCGAAAACTGCAGACGCGATATCTGCCTTGCTCTCGAGGAAATGGGCTACACCGTTGAGGCTGCCCACCACGAGGCTGCACCGGGTCAGCACGAGATTGATTTTAAATTCGGCGATGTTATGACAACTGCCGACAGAGTTATGACCTTCAAGCACGTTGTTAAAACCTATGCAACAAAGCACGGGCTCCACGCAACCTTTATGCCCAAGCCGATTTGCGGAATCAACGGCTCGGGTATGCATACAAATATGAGCCTTTATAATCTTGAAACGGGTAAGAATATTTTTGATGACCCAAACGGCGAGCTTGGTCTTTCAAAGGAGGCTTTCTCGTTTATTGCAGGCGTTCTTGAGCATGTTAAGGGCTTGACCGTTTTTGCAAACCCGACTGTTAACTCGTATAAAAGACTTGTTCCGGGTTATGAGGCTCCTTAATATCTGACATGGTCAACCTCAAACAGAAGCGTTCTTGTTCGTATTCCCGCATCAAGAGGAAAGGGAACAAGAATTGAGCTGAGAAGCCCCGACCCGACCTGCAACCCCTATCTTGAAATGGCGCTCTGCCTTGCAGCCGGACTTGACGGAATCAAGAGAGGTCTTGTTCCTCAGGAGGCAAACGACGAGAATATTTACGCTCTTTCAAAGAAAGATAAGAAGCAGATTGAGCATCTTCCGACAACGCTTAAGGAAGCTGTTAAGGAAGCGGAGGCAGACCCATTCATCCGCGAGGTTGTCGGCGACCATGTTTATGATAACTACATAGCAGGTAAGAAAGCCGAGTGGAACGAATACCGCCGTCAGGTTTCTCAGTGGGAAATTGATAAATATATGATGAACTATTAAAAAAACACCCATCGTGAAATTGTCAAGTAAAAGTGGACAATAAAAAGTTCAAAAAGGTTTAGTTAGAAAAAGCCCTGTTCAGTTCTGAACTGAACAGGGCTTTTTCTGCCGCATTTAACAGAAGGTCGTTCAGTATTGTAGTAAGTTATGTAAT
>JAFUZY010000031.1 GCA_017476375.1 Eubacterium sp. | reverse complement strand
ATGGACAAAAGTCTGCTTTTTTTAGTTTCGCGTTTCGCGTTGCGCGTTGCACGTTCTCGGTTTCTCGCTGCGCTCGGCAATTTTTTTCTGAGTTTCGCGTTGCGCGTTGCGCGTTGCGCGTTCTCGGTTTCTCGCTGCGCTCGGCAATTTATTCTGAGTTTTGCGTTGCGCGTTGCGCGTTTCGCGTTGCGCGTTCTCGGTTTCTCGCTGCGCTCGGACATTTTTTTCTGAGTTTCGCGTTTCGCGTTGCGCGTTGCGCGTTGCGCGTTGCGCGGTATTTAAAGCTTTAACGAATTAATCAAGGCATATATCATTCGTCCGATATCCTGACAGAGAGACATAGCTGTTTCTGTTTGAACTTCTGTTAAATAGCCCAACCTATTACACAATATTAGCTGAGTTTCCAGTTCAGCAAGAGAACCTTTTGCTATAGATAAAAAACTTATAAATTCTTTAGGCGAATTCCTCTGCTGCCCCTCCGCAATATTTGAAGGAACTGAAACTGCCGCCCTTCTCATCTGATTTGAAAGAGCATATTGTTCTGTTATAGGTAGAAATTTCAACAATCCATATATTTCAACGACTAAATTCATGGATTTCTGCCATACATCAAGATTTTTATAACTAACTCCCATCTCTATCTCTCCTCAAGAATATTTATCGGGTGTGGCTCCCCACCCTACAACGCGCAACGCGTAACGCGTAACGCGAAACTGTTACGGTTGAACCTTGTTCAACCGTATAACGTTCCACGAAAACGGTTTAACATTAACCGTCATAATATTTCCGTCCATTTCGGGAAGGGCGTTTTTATGCGGCTGAACGGGGCAAGCATCAAACGAGTTTTCGTCGTTTTTATCATACCCATCCATTGAAATGAACTCAAAGGGCTTATAGCCTTCAAAGTCCATCAGATTGATTGAAAGCTCGGCGCATTCCTCCTGCGATTTATTAACCGCAAAAATAGTAACCTCTTCATTTTCTTCATCAAAAGTTGCAATACTATCTATATAGGGAACGTCCGTAAACTCTTTGCAATCATATTTCGGGCAATCAACAATCGGATTGAGAGCAGCTCCCCTGCCGAAATTTGAAACATGCTCAAAGGGATAGAAAATCGTCTGCTTGAATATTCCGCCGCCCGTTTTGGTAAATATGGGCGCAATAACATTAACAAGCTGAGCAAGGCAGGCAATTTTAATTCTGTCTGCATGCCTTAAAAATGTTATAAGCATTGAGCCGATTAAAAGGGCGTCTTCAAAATTATATATATCCTCAAGTCTTGCCGGCGCATAGCTCCAGCGCTCATACGGCGCATTATCGCTATGATACCAAACATTCCATTCATCAAAGGAAAGATTGATGGTTTTCTTCGTTCTCTTCTTTGCCTTAACATAGTCGCAAACACAGATAACGGAATAGATAAACTCCTCAAGCTCAAGAGTTTTTGCAAGGAAGGAGGGAGTGTCGTCCGCCCTGTTTTCATAATACTGATGAAGAGAAACATAATCAATATTATCATAGGCAATTTCAAGGCTCTTTGCCTCCCATTCGCCGAAGGTCGGCGAATTTCGGCTTGATGAACCGCAGAGAACTGTTTCAATTGAACCGTCCGTCCATTTCATCATTTTTGAAGCCTCGTTTGCAATTTTTCCATAGTCAACGGCGGTTTTTGCGCCCATCTGCCATGCGCCGTCCATCTCGTTGCCGAGGCACCAGAGCTTAACTCCCCAAGGCTCGCTATATCCGTGAGCCTTTCTTAAATCCGCCCATGCGGAATTGCCCCTATGATTCATATATTCAACAAGATTTCTTGCCTCTTCTACGCCCCTTGTTCCAAGGTTAACAGCCATCATACAATCTGTATTTGCCTTCCTGCACCATTTCATAAATTCATTAGTGCCAAAGGTATTCGGCTCGGTTGTTCCCCATGCTAAATCAAGGCGTTTCGGGCGGTTTTCAACAGGACCAACGCCGTCTTCCCAGTTATATCCCGAAACAAAATTTCCGCCGGGATAACGAACAATAGGCACGTTTAGCTTGCGAACCATCTCAATAACATCGGTTCTGAAACCGTCTTCATCAGCAAGCGGATGATTTGGCTCATATATTCCGCCGTAAACGGCTCTGCCGAGATGCTCGATAAAGGAGCCGTATATTCTTTTATCTATATTTCCGATTTTAAATTCTTTTGCTAAAGTTATTTTTGATTTCATAGTTTGATTCCTTTTGTTTAGTTGCGCGTTTCGTGTTTCGCGTTGCGCGTTCTCGGTTTCTCGCTTCGCTCGGGCAATTTATTCTGAGTTTTGCGTTTCGCGTTTCGCGTTGCGCGTTCTCGGTTTCTCGCTGCGCTCGGGCAATTTTTTAGTTTCGCGTTGCGCGGGATTTAAAGCTTTAACGAATTAATCAAGGCGTATATCATTCGTCCGATATCCTGACAGAGAGACATAGCTGTTTCTGTTTGAACTTCTGTTAAATAGCCCAACATATTGCATAGTATTAACTGAGTTTCCAGTTCAGCAAGAGAACCTTTTGCAATAGACAAAAAACTTATAAATTCTTTAGGCGAATTCCTCTGCTGTCCTTCCGCAATATTTGACGGCACAGAAACCGCCGCCCTTCTCATCTGATTAGAAAGAGCATATTGTTCCGTTGTAGGTAGAAATTTCAACAATCCATATATTTCAACGACTAAATTCATGGATTTCTGCCATACATCAAGATTTTTATAACTAACTCCCATCTCTTTTCTCCTCAAAAATATTAATCGGGTGTGGCGCTCCACCCTACAACGCGCAACGCGTAACGCGTAACGCGAAACTGTTACGGTTGAATAAAGCCGTCGGCTTTATTCAACCGTAACAACCTTCGCCAGATTTCTCGGCTTATCAACATCAAGGCCTTTATCCGATGAAACATAGTATGCAAGGAGCTGCATTGCGATTATTGCAGGAACAGCCATAAAATCGTCTTTAAGGTTTGGCAATTCAAACGAGCATTCAACATCCTTTGATTTAAGCGAGCTTTTAATAAAGGTTAAAACCTCGGCTCCGCGCGACTGCACCTCTCTGATATTAGATACCTGTTTGCTCATCAGTTTATCCTGAGTCATAAGGGCGATAACAGGAGTTTGGGCTGTTATGAGAGCAATGGTTCCGTGTTTCAACTCGCCCGATGCGAAGGCTTCCGAATGGATATATGAAATTTCTTTGAGCTTTAATGAGGCTTCGAGAAGGGTCGGATAGTCAAGCCCTCTGCCTATCATAAAGGTATGCTCGGCAGTTAAAAGTCCGTTTGAAAGATGGTGGATTGCATCCCTTCTTTCAAGAATTGAGGCGACAGCCTCGGGAATTTTGCAAAGCTCCTCAATGAAATTTTGGGTTTCTTCTTTGCTGAGATTGCCCCTTAAATAAGCCATTTTTGCAGTTATAAGATAGAAAACCGCAACCTGCGTTGTGTATGCCTTTGTTTATGCAACGGAAATTTCGGGACCGGCATTTGTGTATATAACATTTTCACTTTCCCTTGCGATTGTTGAGCCTTTAACATTAACAATCGAAAGCGACCTTGCGCCCCTTCTTCTTGCATATTTAAGAGCTTCAAGGGTATCAATCGTCTCACCGCTCTGTGAAACGCAGATAACAAGCGTTTTTTCATTTATAATCGGCTGATTATACATATACTCGCTCGCCATATTAACAGTTACGGGAACGCCGCAGGTTTTTTCAATTATATGCTTTCCGATTAATCCTGCATGCATTGCCGTTCCGCAAGCAATAACGGTTATATTATCGCATTCGGTAAAAATACTGTCGTCAACATTTTCAAGGCTGAAATCGGGACGATTATCCTTTATTCT
>JAFUZY010000030.1 GCA_017476375.1 Eubacterium sp. | reverse complement strand
TTAACCGTCTTTGCAAGGCAAAAACTTAGTTCCAACATTTTCCCCATCAATAATCTTATATATCTTAGTAGGTTTTGCTCCGTTTGCAATAACAACGGGAACTCCTGCCTCTGTTGCGATTTTTGCAGCCTTGATTTTCGTTGAGAAGCCGCCCGTACCCCGTGAGCCTGCTCCGCCTGCAAGATTTTCAATTTCGGGTGTTATTCTTTCAACAAGCTCAATGAGCCTTGCATTTTCGTTTTCGCTCGGATTACTGTCGTATAATCCGTCCGTATCGGTAAACATTATAAGCATATCCGCGTCTGTTAATGCTGCAACGGTTGCGCTCAGGCAATCGTTGTCACCGTTTAAAAGCTCCTCAACCGAAACGCTGTCGTATTCATTGACAATCGGGATTGCTCCGTACGAAAGAAGCTGATTGAAGGTGTCAAGCAAATGCGCCCTGCTGTCTGCATTTTCAAGGACATCGAAGGTGAAAAGAAGCTGGGAAACAACAACATCGTATTCACCGAAAAGCTTATCATACATAAACATAAGCTTGCCCTGACCAATTGCCGCAAGCGCCTGAAGCTCCTTTGTCTGAGTCGGGCGTTCCTTAAGGTTGAGCCTGCCCATTCCGATTCCGACAGCGCCCGAGGAAACAAGAATAATCTCGTGACCCATATTATGCAGGTCTGCAAGAACGGAAACAAGCTTGTTCATCCTTGCAATATTAACCTTCCCCGTTTTGTGCGTCAGGGTTGAAGTTCCAACCTTTATGACATATCTTTTTTTGCCCTCATTTTGCATATGGTTATAATACTCCATTTTAAAATAATATAATATTCAGTATTATAGCATACTGCAATATTAGTTTCAATTATTATTTTAAAATATTTATCTCAAAACAACGAACAACGCTAAATCAAGAAAGGGGTCAGACCCCTTTCTTGAAATTGTGTAATACAGGGTCAGACCCCTGTCCCAGCCTGTTATATTCTCATTTTTCAGATATTTTGAATATTTTTTAAAAATATGAAAACAATAAAAAAGAATAATTTTCGGAGGTAGAAATATGACAAGAAGAGCATATGTCAGAATAACATCATACATCATTTTTTCTCTTTCTGTTTTGATTGCAACCGCAATTTTAAACACGCGTTCAATGGTGGATTACCGTGATAAGCTTGAGGTTTCATATCAACAGTCGCTTTCCGAACTCGGCGAATGCCTCGACACGGTAAACACTGATTTAACAAAGAGTCTTTATTCAAATTCATCCGGCGAGATATACGATATAAGCAGGGATTTATACGCCGCCTGCTCCGTTGCAAAAAATGCGCTCAGCCGTTTGCCCGTTTCTCAGATGGAACTTGCAAACACCTATAAGTTTTTAAGTCAGGCAGGCGATTATGCGCAGTATATAGGAGCAAAGATTGAGGACGGAAAAGCAATCAGCGATGAGGAGCATAAAAATCTTGCAACGTTGCTTAATTATTCCGAAAAATTCTGCGACTCAGCCGATAATATGGTTCGTATTGCGCAGGCAGGCGGAAGGATAACCGACGGCGACATAAAAAACACCGTAAGTCTGCCTAAAACCGCCCTATCAAACAGTTTTTCGCAGAGTGCAAAAACCTTTGAGAGTTTTCCCACCCTGCTTTATGACGGACCTTTTTCAGACCAGGTTCTGAACAAAAAATCAAAATTCGTTAAAGATGATAAGGTCTTTTCAAGGGATGAATGCAAGGAGATTGTAGCCGACTGCCTTGAAACAGACCCGGCGCTAATCAGTTTTCAGTGCGACGACAAATCGAAGCTTCCCTGCTATACCTTTAATTCCTCGCGATATAATATTTCGGTTACAAAACAGGGCGGATATATCAAATCAATTCTTTATTCAGGACTTGTTAAATCAAGTGATATAAGCGAGGAAAACGCAATAAATATTGCAAGCAGCTTTCTTGATTCAATAGGCTATAAAAATATGGAAGAAAGCTACTATTCAACAGGAAATAATATCTGCACAATTAATTTTGTTTACTGCAAAAACGATGTGTGGTACTACCCGGATTTAATAAAGTGCGGCGTTTCTATGAGCGATGGCAGAATTGTTTCTCTCGATGCCCAAACCTATCTGACAAATCATATAAAAAGAAACGGATTTAAAGCGAAAATAAGCAAAAATGAAGCAGCCTCGCGAGTTTCGCCCTATCTTACGGTAAATTCATCAAAAAAATGTGTAATTCCAAAAGAAAGCGGCAAAGAGGCTCGGTGCTGGGAGTTCAGCTGCACAAGCTCGCAGACCGGCGAAGACGCCCTTGTTTATATCAATGCGTCAACGGGTAAGGAAGAGGATATAATGCTTCTTCTACACACCGACGGCGGAACGCTGGTAAAATAGTTTCAAGTCCCGAGTCCCGAGTTCTGGTTCGTTTGCGACCGCTCCCAGTGGGAGATGAAGGGAGCAAAAAGAACTGCCGAACGGTCAAAATTTGTCGGCGCACCAAGCCGAAAACAAATTTTGGGAACCGTTGGTCGGAGTTTTCGGCTTCTCACTTCGCTCAATCAGTAAATATGAATAATCCCCGGATTTTTGTTAAAACTATATTATGGGTATCTGCCCGCCTGCAGGCAGATTCCTTTAAAACAAAATACACGCAGGCAGAAAGGCAGAAATATGAAAAAGATTATTGCACTATCATTGTCGCTCATTATTATTGCCGCAGCATTCACAGCCTGCGCCAACAAAAAGACAGATAACAGCGACCCGATGTCCACTTCAACAAGCATTACTTCAACAACCGAAACAACAACAGACAAAATGATGGAGGATGCAAGCGATGCAGGTGAAGAGGTAAAAGACAGAGCTGATAAGGTCGGCGATGATATTGGAGAAGGTGCCAACGACCTTGCAGACGGCGCAGGAGATGCAATCGACAGTGCCGGCGACGCAGTTTCGGACGCAATGGATTAACAAAAAAAGCCCGTTGGGCTTTTTTAATTATGAATTAAGAGTGAAGAGTGAAGAATTGCGGTTACTCGCTACGCTCAGACAATAAGTTATGCGTGGTTCGTAACTTGTGGTTCGCAACTATAATCGGAGCGCAGCGACCCGAAATTTTCCATTTTGCATTTTGCATTTTTAATTTGCAATTGGGCGTGGGCAGAGCCCACCCAAAATTCTTCACTCTTCACTCTTAATTCTCAATTCTCTTATTCGGGTGTGGGCAGCGCCCACCCTCAATTCATCATTCATAACTCATCATTCATAATTTCTTCTTGCATATTTCAATTAAATGTTATATAATTATCAAGATTTAAAATAAATAAGTCTAATATAAAGAGAGGTATTATTATGGCACTCAATAAAAAAACTATCGAAGATATTGATGTTAGGGGCAAAAGAGTTCTTGCTCGATGCGATTTCAATGTTCCGCTCAAGGACGGCGAAATAACAAACGACAAAAGAATTGTTGCGGCTCTTCCTACCATCAAATATTTAATGGAAAACGGCGCAAAGGTTATCCTTTGCTCACATCTCGGCAGACCTAAGGGAGAATACAAGCCCGAATTCAGCCTTGCTCCTGTTGCAAAGAAACTTTCGGAGTATCTCGGCGTTGAGGTTAAACTTGCTGAGGACCCTGAGGTTGTAGGCGAAAACGCAAAGAAGATGGCTGCCGACCTTAAAGAAGGCGAAGTTATGCTTCTTGAAAACGTTCGATACAGAAAAGAAGAAACAAAGAACGAAGAGAATTTCTCAAAAGAACTCGCTTCACTTGCAGACGTTTTTGTTAACGACGCATTCGGAACTGCCCACAGAGCACACTGCTCAACAACCGGCGTTGCTTCCTACCTTCCTGCTGTTTGCGGCTACCTTATCCAGAAGGAAATCGAATTTATGGGCGGCGCTCTTGCAGACCCAAAGAGACCTCTTGTTGCAATCCTCGGCGGAGCAAAGGTTTCCGACAAAATCGGCGTTATAACCAACCTCATTGATAAGTGCGACACAATCATTATCGGAGGCGGTATGGCATACACCTTTATGAAATATCTCGGTCATTCAATCGGCGATTCACTTCTTGAGGCTGACTGGGTTGAAAAGGCTGGCGAAATGATGGCAGACGCAAAGGCAAAGGGCGTTAACTTCCTTATCCCTGTTGATAACAAGGTTGGCAAGGAATATGATGAAAACACTGAAGCTATGGTTGTTAATTCAGACGAAATTCCCGACGGCTGGATGGGTCTTGACATCGGTCCTGAATCTCAGAAGCTTTTCGTTGATGCAATCAAGGGCGCAGGAACAGTTATCTGGAACGGACCTATGGGTGTTTCAGAGTGGAAAAACTTTGAATCAGGAACAGTTGCAGTTGCAAATGCAGTTGCGGAATCAGGCGCAATTTCGATTATCGGCGGCGGCGACTCTGTTGCAGCAGTAACAAAGCTCGGCTTCGCAGATAAGATGAGCCACATTTCAACAGGCGGCGGCGCATCGCTTGAATTCCTTGAAGGCAAGGTTCTTCCCGGTATTGATGCTCTCCAGGATAAATAAGTTGCGAGTTTCGAGTTGCGAGTTCC
>JAFUZY010000029.1 GCA_017476375.1 Eubacterium sp. | reverse complement strand
TGCCTGTTTCCCATCCGTTTGTTTTATCCTCAAGATGGGAATCGGTTAATATGTCCTCCCCCTTCATTTTAACAATTTTGATTTCGGGCTCATTATATTTATTCATATTAACTACCTCCTTACGCAAATTTTGCTTCACACGCTGCCGCGTATCTGTATATACCCTTTGCAAGGTTTTTAAGATTATTATCAACCGTGCTGCCTTCTCTGAGAACAGTGTAAAGATATGCATATCCGTTGTATGTTACCTCGGTTGTTCCGATTGTCAGTGTGAAGGTTTTTGCAAAGTCGCTTGCCTTAAGTCCCGTTACTCTTACGCAATTGCCTTTATCGGTTTTTATCCACTCAGCCGTTAAACTCGGGTCGCTGATGCTGAGGTCTGTGTAGTAGCACCAAACTTCATTTGTTTGATTTACATAGAAGCGAAGCTCGGGGTCGAGAAGGGCTACATATGAAATACCCGTTATATTAACAGCTGCGCCTGAACGGTCAACACCTGCAACCATTGAAGCCTTTGCCTTTGCCTTGAAGTTTTCTGCATCAACAGCTGCCTTGTAATCATCTGAATGAGCTACTGTATAGTTTTCAGTATCTGTTACATCTGCATATCCGAAATACTCATTTGCAAGTGCGCCGTAGTCAAGAAGTGCCTGAGCTACATCCTTATCCTTTTGATCAAATTCGCCGTTGATAATAGCTTTACAATAATCCTCAATTGAAGCTTCGATTGTATCAACCAAAACATCTGAATCGTTATAAACATTGATTATGCATTTCTCAGCAATCTGAGCAGGTGCAGCTGAAATTGTTAACTGTCCGTTCGCTCCGAGGTCTGCAAAATCAGCAGAATATTCGTTTCTTTCAGCGCTCTTGTCGTCTGTTGTTGTGAGATATGAATAGGTTATCTTTGTTCCGCCTTTTTCTTCATAGTAGTCTTCATCAATGAAGAAATTAACGTCAACGCTGTTCGTAAGTGTTAAGCTATAGTTGTTTTCCGGAGTTGCTTCTGCAACAAGCTCTGATTGCGCTGCTATAATTGCTGCTGTTGCATTTGCAATAGCTGTTGGTGAAAGAGTTTCATCAGTTTTATCAATTATAGCTGCTTCAACTGCTGATGTATATGCCGCTCTTGAAGCTGCAGTGTAAAATTCATCGTCCTTTAATGAATTATATTCTTCAATTGCTGCATCATAAGCATCAAAGTTCTGAGCATCATATGAATTATATGAATTTCCACAATCGCAGGTATAGGTTGTGTAGCCGTTTAATGCCGCTGTTGCATCTGTATGAGCTCCTGCTGTAAAGGTGCAGGCTGTTGCAGTTGCAGTTTCTGTATATGTTGTATCTGCCTGAACAACTGTATCGGCAGAAACTCCGGTCCATGTGTAAACATTGTGGTGAGTTCCGTCAGTTGAAGCAACTGCTGAGTTTGCAGGAAGTGTGCCGAGAGCATCGCCTGCGGTTATGCTTCTTGAATCGATTGTTGATGAGCCGTCGCTTGTTTTGAAATCAACTGTGAAAGTCTTTTTAACGAGATTGATAGCGTCATATGCTGCCTTAGCGTTCTTTATATCTGTTGCACATTGCTGAACAGTTCCTGCAACATTTGAGGAATAATCGTAATTATTCGGATTACAATTTCCAACAGCGTTGAGAGCGCTTACTGCCTGAGAAAGCGATGCATCAGTATATTTCCAGCCATTAGTATTAATTTCAGTTGCGATAGCTCTTGCATTGCTGAGAATATCATAAATGGGCTTATAGTTAATAACATACTGATTTGAATATGATGTTATATCGCCATATTTATACTGCCTTTTTGCGCCCCAAGTACTCTCTTTGTAACTTGTTTTAGCATAAAAGCTTTGATTGTTAACAACAGTGTAATAAGAATCAGTGTTTACGCTACCGCTATAAATCATTTTATTCTTATAAAAATGATTGTCCCCGTTGTTAAGGTTATTTGACTCATTATAGTTACCACCATCATTATCATAATAAGCAAAGGTATCGTCGCCTGAAGGCCACTGGGTGTAATCGGTTGAGCCGCCTGCCCAATCCTGGTATAAACCAAAGCCATTATCATAAGAGCCAACATAGTGAATAAGCTGTGTATCGCCTGATGACTGATTACGGTGTTGTTCTAAAACGACATGATACGAAACTTCATTTGCACCGTCATAAACAAGAACCGTATTAAGCGGAGTTGCAATTTTAAAATCCATTCTTCCGACGCCGATATATGCGTTGTTGCCGGTTCCGTCACCTGCCCATGAAGTGCCGTCATAATAAACAACATTTGAATAATAATTGCTTTCAGCGTTAGCATCCATATGTTTCGGTGTCGCAGTAAATGACGGTGTTGATAATTTTGTTATATCAACTGTTGTGTCTGCAAGTGCGGTTAAGGGCAGCATTGAGATTGCCATTAATGCTGCAAGAGCGCCTGCAATAATCTTTTTTGATAATTTCATTGATATCAATTCCTTTCAAAAAACTATTTGTTTTTGAGCGAATTTTTGCACCTCTCGCCCATATTATAAAATTATCAATTATATACATATTTTAACATAATCAAATTTTAATAATCAATATACAAATAAGTAATTTTATACAAAAGTTTTTTACAATTTGGTAAAACTTTTTGAGATATTCTTACAAAATTAAAACACTGACAGAGAGTATTTATATAAAAAAGAAGCCCATCTTTTCAACATTCGATAGGCTCTTCTTGTTCTTCTTCAGCAGGCTTAATTCCCAAACCTGATAATTCAGCAAATCTGTTTATTGTCCTTCCCAAAGGTGCATTGATATATCGGGCACTCATCTATTATATTCAAATATTTTCCCTTCTATTCTCAGAAGGTTATCAATTGAAATTTTGGTTTCATCCTTAAACTGAATAAAACGCTGTATTTCATCAACTCTGCGAACCTTGCCCGTTGATGAAACATATTTTCCGCCCTCTTTCTTATTATCGGGAATAAAATATGTTAAAGAAATTTCCGGTTCACTTTTAATGCTTTCAATAATAATATGCAGTCTTTCATTAAGCAGCGCAGCTGTATCATTATCAAGCTCAAACTTTTTATCAGTTTGCCTTGCGGTTTCGCTTATCTCATCTTCATATCCCCTCAATGCCGCGAAGGGCGCAAACTGAGCAGCCCTGTCGCTCAGGCTCATATGGGGTCTTTTTTCGGACTGATGATGAGGCATATCAATTATATCGCCGTATTCATCTCTTGCATTACTCATTATATCACCTGTTATTTATTACTATGCACTATGCATTCTTCGTTAATACAATCGCCGTGCGCAGCACCCACCCTGAATTTTGCATTTTGCACTTTGCATTTTGCATTGTATTACGCCTTGTGTCCTCCGATTTGCTTATTCCTTTCGATTGCGGTTGCGCCTTCTTTAAGGTTTTTGCCCGTTAGAATAGCATTTTTCCCGAATTTTTTCTGAATGTCAATCATGGCAAGCTGTTTGTTTTTTTCTTTTTCAAGAGCCTCTCTTTCAAGTTCTTTTTCCTTTTCGGTTATTGAATAATCAGTGAAAAAATCGAGTTGTTCGCCTGCCTGGTTTTCCTTTGCCGCTTCCTTTTCGGGCATTACGTGATTAAAAACAACATACATTCTTCTGACAAGAAGATTTTCATCAACAATTCTTGTAAAAAGGCGCATCATAGCCTCTGAAATGAGTTTCGTTGAGGAGGTATATCTTCCTATGTTTTCGCTGCTGTGAGCCGATTTCGGGACTCTTCTTCCATACCAATCCTCTTTTGTTTCACCTTTGAAATCCTTGTTTTTAAGGTTATCAATATCATATCCGATTGTTAAATCAACCTGATTTGTTACCAAGCCCTTATCAACAATATCAAGAACAAGACTATCCGTCATCTCTTTAATAATAAGTTTTGCTTTTTCATAGGTGTAGGGTTCCTGCAAAACCTGACCAACGCTTATTGATTTTGTTTGAGGCTTATATTCCTTGATTTCTTTAATTGTGCAGGGTTCCCATCCCCACGCATGGTCAATCAGCAGTTCGGCGTTTATTCCGAAAAGTTTATAAAGCAAATCCTCATTATTCAGAGAGCATCTTGCAATGTCGCCCATTGTATAAAGCCCTGCGCTCTCAAGACGGTTCTTATATCCCTTTCCTACTCGCCAGAAATCCGTTATCGGCTTATGAGCCCAAAGTTTTTCACGATAGCTCATTTCATCAAGCTCGGCAATGCGAACACCGTCTTTATCAGCAGGAATATGCTTTGCAACAATATCCATTGCAATCTTACAAAGATACATATTTGTTCCTATTCCTGCTGTTGCAGTTATTCCCGTTGTTTCAAGAACATCGCGAATCATTGTCATTGCAAGCTCGCGCGCCGTCATATTATATGATTTAAGATAGTTGGTTGCGTCAATAAAAACCTCGTCAATGGAATAAACGTGAATATCCTCTGCCGCAACGTATTTAAGATAGATTTCATAAATCCCTGCGCTCACTTTTTCATAATGGAGCATCTGAGGCGGCGCAACAATATAATCCAGCTCGAGAGCAGGATTTTTTCTAACCTCTTTATCATTGCTTGATTTTCCGGAAAACTCGCCGTTCGGCGCTCTCCACTTTCTTTGAATATTAACCTGTTTAACCTGCTGAACAACCTCAAAAAGCCTTGCTCTTCCCGATATTCCGTACGCTTTAAGCGACGGCGAAACTGCAAGGCATATTGTTTTTTCCGTTCGGCTTGAATCTGCGACAACAAGGTTTGTCGTTAAGGGGTCGAGCCCTCTTTCAACACATTCCACGGAGGCATAAAACGATTTTAAATCAATTGCGATATATTGCTTTTCCATCAATTCACCCTCCTTGAAAAACCTTAATATATTTTAGCACAAATGTTTCAAAATATCAACAATTGTTTACAAGGGGGTGTGTTTACAAGGGGTCAGACCCCTTGTAAACAAAAAAATACAATCGGAGCTTTGCTCCCCGAAATTCTTCATTCTTAAGTCTTAATTCTTAATTGTTTACAAGGGGTCTGACCCCTTGTAAACAAAAAAGTCAAGGCATCGAAGGATGCCTTCAGTGTGTCGACAAACCTCTAAAAATTATGGAGACACACTGACAGACTTTAGAGAAAGAGGCAAAATTTCGTTTTCTTGCGAGCGGGAGCTGTACAAAGGTACTGCCCCCGAGCAAAAAACGAAAAGCGCAAAAAAGCCCGAGAATTCGATGTTCTCGGGAATTTTAATATTAATGTTTTTAATAGGGCGCTGCGCACGTGGAGCGGTGAGATCGCCGCTCCCTACAAAATATGTTTTAAAAACACCTGCGCGGTTTTGCCCTTTATCTACAGTCTGAAGGCATCGAAGGATGCCTTGAGTAGTGATTAGTATTTGTTAAAAAATTCAAACAATCTGTTTGCATAATCGGGAGCCGCGTCATACGACGCGTGGCCGTAGCCCTGATAAACAAATTTTTCAAATTTGGAATTATGCTTCATTACCCTTTCAAGCTCGCTTGCGGTTTCGCCGAAAATCAAATCCTCGGTATCGCCCGTTGCATAAAACGGGCATATGATTTTATCCGCAACATCGCTCAAATCAAAACCGAAAACTCCCTTTGCGAGTATAACAAAACGCTTTAAATCCTCTTTGGTTACGCCCTTTGATATTTGCCTGAAAAAGTCCTTGTATTTCTCAAAAACATTATCAGGATAAACCTTTTCGCCGAAGGATAAATAAAGTTCTTCCCTTTTTTCATTTTCGGCAAGCGCTATCCAGTTTTTAAAAATTTTGCTTTGTTCTTCACTGACGCGATACGGCGCAGAGCCTGCAGCAAGAGCCTTAACCAAATCAGGATACCTTGCCGCAATATACATTGCCATCATTCCGCCCTGCGAGGTTCCGAAAAGATATATTTCGGAAAGCTTAAGCTCGTTTATTGCTCTAACGGTATCCTCCGCCATATCATAAACGGAATAGTCTGCAGGAAGGCTTTTTCTTCTGTCGAAAAGATAAACCGTGTAATCCTTTTCAAAGATTTCATATTGCTTTTCAATTGCCGGCGCTGCAGGTATTACACTGACTATGCTTAGTCCGGGGAGAATAACAAGGTTTTTTGCTCCGCTTCCGAATTTTATATAATCCATTTCAAAATCGCGTGAGCCAATGCTTTTAACTTCGCAACTCATATTCTTCATTTATCTTCTTAAAACCTCTGAGCTGACGGGAAACTCAAAATATGTTTCGGGATATGGCTCATTTTCAAGGGTGAAATGCCACCACTCGCAATCAATCGGAACGAAGCCATGTTTCACCATAACATTTTGAAGGAGCATTCTGTTTTCAAACTGCTCTTTTGTTACGCCCTTATAATCGGGATGTGAAATCTCGTTAAAGAAATCAAAGGGGCTTCCCATATCAATTTCTTTACCCGTTTCCATATCAAGAAGAGTTAAATCAACCGTGCTTCCTCTGCTGTGGCTTGATTTGCTTGCAATATAACCGAGTTCAAAAAGAGATTGCTTTTCAAGGTCGGGATAGAAAAACGGTTTCATTCTCTGATCAAGGTCCTCTATGCCCCATAAAACGAAATGCTTAACAGCCGTTGCAGGACGGTAGGCGTCAAATATTTTCAGGCGATAGCCCTTAACATTCATTTCGTTGCTGACTGCCTTAAGAGCCCTTGCCGCCTCCTTTGTTATGATAGCAACGGGTTGCTCGTATCCGTCTATTCTGTCTCCAATGAAATTATAGGTTGAAAAATAGCGAATTTCCTGAACAATCGACGGAACATAGTCGGAAAGCAAAACAAAATCCGTCGTATCATTAATTGCTCTTTTTTCAAAATTATTTTCCATTTATGCTCTCCGACAATCAATTAATATTTTTCGTCATTCTCAGAATATTCTGATTGTTTTCATATGAATAAGAAACAGAGTCCATATTCTTTTTGGTCAAAAAGATTCCGAGTCCGCCGATTTCCCTTTCTTGTGCAGATAGAGTTATATCGGGGTCTGCCTTTTCGAGCGGATTATAGGGTATCCCGCTGTCTTTTAGTTCAATAATTATTTCTCCGCTGTTATTTTCAACAGAAATCTCTGCCTTACCCGTTTCATCGCCGTAGGCATAGCTTGCAATATTAACAAATATTTCCTCGATTGATAAATCAACCTGCATCTGAGCTTTCATTGTTGCTCCGTTTTCTTCAAGGAAGGAGTCAACAAAATCCATAACCTCGTGAAGATTATCGTTAGTTGCATCAACAACAAGTGTTTTCATATTATTATCGTTTTCCTTAAGTTCAAGACATAGCATAGTTAAATCGTCGAATTGCGGAGCATCGCCGACAAATTCACCGACGCTTTTATTTATGCCTTCAAGAATAGCCTCAGGGGATTCGTTTTTATGTTTGTTGAGAGCATTTATCATACCGTCAACAGTAAACATTTTATTATCCTTATCGGTTGCCTCCGGAAGTCCGTCGGTATAAAGGAAAATCTTATCCCCTTTATTGAGCTGTATTTCAAAATCCTTATACTTTATTCCTGCCATTGCGCCAACAACAAGACCGTGCTTGTTCTTAACAATTTCAAAGCTTTCGCCCTTGCGGCAGATTGCCGGGTCATCGTGACCTGCGTTCGCGGCAATTATTTTTCCGGTTGAAATTTCAAGAATACCCAGCCATACGGTTACAAACATATCAGCCTTGTTATGAGCACAGATATTCTCATTAACATAGGTTAAAATCTCTGCGGGAGTTCCGCCCATACGGGTTCTGTCGCTGATGAGAATGTTTGTTACCATCATAAACAGCGCAGCAGGAATTCCCTTGCCCGAAACATCCGCCATAACCATTGCAATATGATTATCATCAACAAGGAAGAAATTATAGAAATCTCCGCCAACCTCTTTTGCAGGAGTCATAGAAGCGAAAATATCGAAATCCTTTCTCGCCGGAAAGGCAGGGAAGATGTTTGGAACAGAGTTTTCCTGAATAGTGCTTGCAATTGAAAGCTCGGCGCCGATTCTCTCCTTTTCGGAGGTAACGGCAGTGAGGTTTTCAATATATTTGAGCATATCGTCTTCCATCTTGTCGATAGAAACGCCTATTGTTGCAATTTCGTTTATCTTGCTTAGAGAGCCAAGCTCAGCGCCCTTTCTGTTCTCCCTCGCGAAGCGGTTTGTTTCATTTGCAATTCCTCTTAAGGGGGTTACAAACTCCCTTCGTATATAAATTGCGGATGAGAGCGCAACAAGAACAGCGAGAACAACGGTTGAAATAGCAATATTGATGAGATAGGGGCGTCTTCCGTCCCTGAGCTCCTTCATCGGGCGCTGTATGCACATAAGGCTGACAACTTCGCCGTTTGAATCCCTGATGGGAACGAGCGTTGTTATGTGCGGCGGCGCACCTCTGAGATCTCTTGTTCTGTATATCGTTCCGTTTTGTTTTTTGCCTTCATAAAG
Source organism: Eubacterium sp. (assembly GCA_017476375.1). Classification (GTDB taxonomy): domain Bacteria; phylum Bacillota; class Clostridia; order Oscillospirales; family Acutalibacteraceae; genus Eubacterium_R. The sequence continues at coordinate 15,749 of JAFUZY010000029.1, read as the reverse complement.
GTCTTTGTAAACCTGAATATACTCATCGTTTGTTGTTTCTTGCTGATAACCGAGCTCCCAGGGAGTATAGGGAGTGTCTCTTCCAACAGAGTTAAAAATTGATGTGAAGCTTCCGTAATCGCTCGTGTCAACCTTAATGACATAAACAATGGAAACATCCATCTTCAAACAGAATTTATCAAGGTTGTTCTTACTCTGAAGATACTCATAGGAGGTTCCTCCCTCTTCAAGATAGGTGTCGATACTGTCAGGCTTAATAAGCATCGACGCTGTGTAAGCCATATTGCAGGTTGTTTCTCTGTATTCCCGATAAAATGCATTGGTAAAGCTGACATATCCTATTGCGCTCACAATCAGGCTGAAGAACACTAACAGAAGAACAACCGCGCTGATGATGTTAAAAGAAAGATTTGAGCGCATTCTAAGTAGCTTTTTCATATTTTATTCAATCGTTAAGATGTCTGAAAATCCGGTCATATCAAGAATTTCCATAACATCACTGCATACATTTATAAGCTTCATTTCGCCCTGAAGGTCCATTGCCTTCTGTGCTTTTAATAAAACACGAAGTCCTGCCGACGAAGTGTAGGGCATATCCTTTAAATCGAGAACAAGCTCGCTTACTCCTTCAAGATTATCGAAAATTGTTTTTTCAAGCTCGGGCGCAGTTGTTGTGTCCACTCTGCCTGAAACAATGATTGTCTGCTTGCCGTTTTCTTTTTTGATTGAAGTTTCCATAATGGTTTTCTCCTTTTATTTCTTTAAAATTTTAAAATCCAACATATTATTTTCATCAGCCTGCCTGATAAGCTCAAGCTGTAAAAATGCACCGTCAAACGAAGTTGATACCAAATCAAATATAATATCAAGCGTTACAACTATTGCAACCGCCTCACTCGGTATTCCAAGCTGAGTGAAGATAACCGTGTATGCCGCTATCGCACCGCCCGGAACAGGAGGAGTTGCAATCGCAACAAATGTGCAAAGCATAATTGCAATAATATACCAAAGTATTGAAACATCTATTTTATAATACGACGCCATATACACCGCGCATACCATAAAATTTATCGCAGTTGAGGGCATAAAGATAACGCCGCCAACGGGCTGCCCAAACTCAACAAATCGCTTGTTAACGCCAAGCTGCCTGTAAAGAGAATCCGAGCATTCGCCGTTTGCCGCCACCGACGAGGCGGTTCCGAAGCCTATCAGGAAGGTTGGAAGCATTTTTTTCAAAAGCTTTCCGATTTTAACCTCTTCCTTGCTTGCAACCGTTACAAGCATCAGCACAAAAAGACCGGCAACAACAAGAACAAATGCAGCAATCGGTTTCCACATATTTATAAATCTGTGAAGATTTCCGCTCCATATCATATCGAGAAGAACAATGAATATAAAAAACGGAAGCAGCTTGCAAATAACGCTCGTTATGTAAACAATAATGCTGTTGCCCTCGTTTATTATTTTTGAAATCGTTTTAGCCTTGCTTCCGAGAATAACCAAAGCAATTCCGATAAAGGTTGCCATTATAACAACCTGCATTGTGTTTCCGTTTTGAATCGGGTCAACAAGATTCTTCGGAACAAGGTCAAGCAGCATATCAATTCCGACCTTGAGCGAAATTCCGCCTTCACTGTTATCGCTCAGCTTTGAAAATAGCATTGAGAAGATAACACCCGAAACCGAGGTAAAGAAAAGAATTATAACAACAAATCGGACAACCATTTTCCTTCCGATTTTACCGAAAACAGCACTGTCGCCTATTCCGATTATTCCGCAGGTTACCGAAAGAAAAACAAGGGGAATTTCAATCGTTGTCATCAGTCCTAAAAACGCAGTGTAAAGAGAATCAAGAAGGGTTTCCTTGATAAAGACTATCGTTTCCGCAGGAACAACAAATTTCAGCAGCGAAACAAAGCCTGCTGCAACAATTGCAAGAAGAAGCTTTATAATTGGATTCGTTTCTTTTTTTGAAAAACGGATAGTCAGGCTGTTAATTCCCCTATCGAAGGAATATGTCGGGGCGAAATCAGCGCTTGAAATAAGTGCGCTCGACCAGTTGCCGAATTCATCATCGCTATCCTTTTCAAGAGGATTAAAGGGTTCGCCTTCAACCGATATTGTTATATACGGCTTACCGAGAAAATTGCTTTGAGCATAGGTAAATTCTTTATCCTGTCCGAATTTATCCATAAAATCAAGGAGCATTTCTTCAACAGTCAGCCTTGTTTCGATTATATTCTTTTTAGGAGCCTGAAGATTATTTAAAAATTCTCTGACACTTTCGCTTACAATATCAACCGACTCGGGTGTTAGCTTTAAAATAGTTTTTTCTGATTTTATCTTCATCGTTTAATAGTAAAGTCTTTCAACCTTAGGAACATTCTCTTCAAGATAGTTTTTGCAGAAAACAATAACCTGCTTCTGCTCTTCGTTGGCTTTATCGCCGCGCCTTATCATCCAGCGGAGGATTCTTGCATAGCAGATAATCTCAACCATTCTCTTTATCTCATCAAGCTCTTCCTCGGATTTGTCGCTGAAATAATAATCAACAGTGTATTTCCACATATCAAGACACTGTTCTCTTTTTATATCAAAGAATTTAGCTCCGTTTTCTTTATCAACGCAGCCATAACCGATATACGCCGCATAAATTCCGGCAAACTCAAAAACAGGATGGCCCATTGAAAGAGTGTCCATATCAATCAAAAGGTTTTCACCGTTTTGCTGCATTATGTTTTTAATATGAAAATCTCCGTGCAGCATTGTGTTTACTTCGGGAATTTCCTCAAACATCTTAACAAGCTTTGCGCCTGTTGCCGATGAAAGATAGGGCTCAACAAATTTTCCCCAGATGACTCCCTCCTGCTTTTTGCTCGGAAGCTCACCTTCTTTTAAAACAGTTGAATGCATTGTTTTTAAAATCTCAACGCTCTGCTTAGCAAGCTCTTCAACAGAAACGCCTTCATTGATAAGCTTTGCAAAGGACTTTGCATCAAGAAGCTCAAAAACCGAGCCGTATAAATCGCCGACCTGAACAACATCATAAGGAATTGCAGTCGGAACGCCCATAACAAACGCCTTTCTTGCAAGCTCCCTTTCGTTATGAATTTCATCAAGTGAGTCGGGGTTTTTATAAACCTTAACAATTGTGTCGGGGTCGGTTCTGTAAACAATGCCGTTTGCGCCTTCGCCGATAACCTCACAGCCTTCAACAGAAAGCTTTCTGTATGCCTTTGATATTTCCATCATTTCGGTAAATCCGGTCATATCAAAAATTTCATAAACCTCTGAGTTACAGTTTATAACCTTTGTTGTTTCATTTGCCTTCTTTAAACGAAGAATAACGCGAAGTCCGGCGCTTGAAATATATTCAAGTTCAGAAGCGTCAAGCGTAAGTTCGCCGTTAAAAGAGCCTATTTGCTTATTGATATCAACCTCGGTCTGAGCCGCATTTGAGGAATCAATTCTGCCGCTTAATTTAATCGTCATTTTCTGTCTCCTTATAAATATTATTCATTAACGTTTCTATTTTAACATACTATGATTATTAAAACAAGTAAAAAAACCCGTGTCGCCACAGGTTTTTATTTTTATTTTCTTGTAACATTATCGCCGTAGATGGTTTTCCAGTCGTTTTTCATTGAAATCGCAGTGTAGCCGTTTTCCTTGCAGGAAGCAACCATTTTCTCAGCCTTTTCAACATTTCCGTTTTCGCGCTCGGTGTCATCACAGCAGAGCATAAACGCTTTTGCCTTATACTTATTGTCGTTGAGCGCATACTGAGCCATACTGAAATCGCTGCCGCTGTTTCCGAAGGCGAGAACGGGCTGAACGCCGATTTCCTGCTGAATAACGGTTACCTTGTTGGTATCAAGATTTTTAATAAGGAAATCTCCGCCCATAACAAGCTGGTCATCGGCGTCGAAAACATATTCAAGTCCGTCTGCGTCGCCCTGGTCGGTTGCAACAAGACTTTCATCAGAGCCGATGAGCTGTTTGTTCGGAAGGTTTAGGGGAGATGCGGCAACCAAGCCGCGAACAATAAATCTATCCGTTCCGCTTACAACATAAACAGTGAAATCATTTGCCTGAAGATAATCAACAATCTGAAGCATCGGCTTATAAAATGCCTCGGCTCTTGTCATATTGTTATACCCGGGTGCAGGAGTTTTTGCATAGTCCTCAACATATTTAACAAATTCCTCGGGTGTTAATCCCGAAAATGCTGATGCAACCGCCTTTCCGTGACGAGTCATCATATCATCGGGCGAAACTCCCGTGTTTATCCACTCGGTTATATCGGCTGCAACCTCTTTTTCAAAATCAGACGCCTTATCCTTATATTCAGGGTCCTCAAGAACACGGTGTCTAAGAACACAGTGGTCAAAATATACGGGGTCGGTTTCGCAGGCAAGAGTTCCGTCAAGGTCGAAAACAGCGATTCTGTTTTCAACGGGAATAAAGTCTGCCGAGCCCTCTTTTGTTACCGCCTCAATATAGGACACAAGCTCGTTTTTTGCTGCCGCTCCGTCTTGCCACAGATTGAGCATTTCATTTGCATCAACGCTCTGAGCAGCTGCCTTGTTATCGCGAGTGTTCTTATATCCTACCCCGAGTCCGTAGAGCGTGCTTACGATAAGAAGCAGGCATAAAGAAACGATTGCAAGCGGTTTCCAGATGTTTTTCTTTTTGTTTTCCATAATGAATCTCCTTTTGTTTATTACCGACATATTATAGTACATTATCAAAAAAATGTCCATCGGTTTTTTGATGTTTCAAAAAAATCGAGGGGGCGTAATATGAACGCCCCCTTATGTATATATCTGCTGCCTGATTTGTTAGGAGGTCCCATTTACTACTTTTTTCTGAGGTGCAAAAACGGAGATATCGTAGGGTAAATGAGCGATACAGCAGCCGATATAACAAGCAGTTTTATCAAAAGGACAGGCAAATCAATAATCAAAATTCCCTGCCACAGTGACGTGATATTAACAATATTCTTCAAGCTTTCCGAATAAGTTCCTAAGGCACTTGGGCTATTGAGCCCGAAAAATCTTTCGGAAAGCGAATAACTGAAGGCAACTGATAATACCAAGTGAATAACAAGTGAAATTGAAGTCCCTATCAGTGAACCGAAAAAAATTATTGCCTTTCTTCTTTGTTTGATTTCTTCATTTGATGAGAAGCTCATCTTTATAAACACTATTTTTGAATAGTAAAATCCTGCAAAAAGAACAAAAACCGATTCTTCAAGAAATGAAACAATATTAAAAAACAAAAAATCCGAATGAATAAGAGTGTGGGCAATGGCTTTTCCAAGACACATAGCAGCCCCTATAAAGGGATTATATGCTATTGAGGCAATCAGAGCCGGAAATGCTGAAAAATCCGTATTAATCCATTTCGGCAAAAACGGAAGCTTTATTCTTAAAAAAGCAAGTGCAACCGAAATAAGAAAGAGAACAAAGGAGCAGTTAATTTGCCTTTTAAAAATTTCTCTTGAATTATCAAATCCTCGTCCATCTGCCTGATTTGGAATACTGTTATAATAATCATCTATATTCATATAGAAATCATTATTTGAATTTTCCATTTTCTCACCAAGAACATATATTGCAACGAGTTTAAACTATGTTGTCCAACAAATGTCCAACAAATAGCATAAATCTATTAATAATCATACATTTTGATGTTTTAGTAAAATTCACAACGGGAACAGACCCCTTTGCAGTCATCATACATATATAAAAAAGAGTAAGCCTCAGGGCGTCCGTCATAAAGAAGGTGACTGAATATTAATTCAGTCACCTTCTTTGTAATATCTGCAAATAAATCATTGTCAATTAAGTTCTTCAACGAAATTGAGAATACGCTGCGTTGCCAATTCGTCTTTTGACAGCTTTCTCAATTCATTAGCTGTAATCCATTTATAATCGGATGTCTCTCCTTCTTGCAAAACAATACTATCCTTATCTACATCTGTAATATAAAGATATTCCACATAAAACGATTTATGTCCGTGGTGGAGTACCCTTCCTATTTCAACCAAATTATCGGCGATAATTCCTGTTTCTTCACGAAGCTCTCTGCGGGCACAGGACAGAGGATTCTCGCCTTGTAACGCAGAGCCTCCTGCTGTAGCCTCCCACATTCCACCGAAATGCTTTCTATTATCCCTTTGCATAATAAGATAACTTCCGTCCTTGTGTTTTACTATTATCTCACATACCAAATGAAAACAGTTGCTTGGAATCTGCTCTCCACGGATAAGAACCACATCATCTATTTTATTTAGACTTTCATCATAGGCATCCCACAATTCCATAAATACTAACCTCTTAAATCCGGATTTGACTGTATCATTATATCACAGTTTTTAGTAAGAAGCAAATATGTGTCACAGACTATAGCGAGCATAGGATTTGTAATGCCGAATCCAGAAAAAAGACCGGAAGAGAAAATGCTCTTTCAGTCTTTGAAGTTTATTTATTGTTTTTAGCAGTATTAACAGAAGCAATCAACAATCTGCGTATTGTTCCGCATTGATTTAATAACGCTTTTGTAGTCACTTCGTTAAGAAAACCGGCTTTTTGAAAAAGCTCTAGCCAATATTCTGTTTCATAAGTTTCTTTGAGTGCTATTTGTAATTTTGATATAAAGTCCGCTTTGCTTTGCGCGTAATTAGCTTCGTGAATATTTGCACCAATGCTCGTTGCTGAGCGTTCTATCTGATTAACAAGCGCATAATGTCCTTTTAAAGAGTCAACTGCGTTTAATACGGCAACGGAAAAATCCATTGATAATTCAATCAATTTGTTTTCTTTCACACTATCTCCTCATAGGCGTTTTAACATATAAAATGAAATATTGCTACGCAATATGAAATAATTTGCCAAAGCAAATTGTGAAATATCTCGCTTTGCTCGATATGAAATAAAATTAATCCTACATACGCCGCAGGCGTATTTCATTGCGAAGCAATTTCATATTCCGAAGGAATATTTCATTAATCCGCAAGGATTAATTTAATTGGGAGAACCTTCTTTACGAAGGTTCTCCCTCGCTTACCCTTTTTTTGTTGATATTAGTATATTGTTACGCTTGTTCCGGGAGTTATAGTTTGAAGGATTTTAACCATATTTTCCTCTGAAACTGCAACGCAGCCGCCTGTCGGATAATCGGGCTCCTTCCAGCAATGAAGGAAAATTGCGTTTCCTGCATAGGGTGCGCCCGCCTTATTATATCCCATATCAAGGAAATAAGCGTATCTTATCGGATAATCCATAAGATGCTCATCCTCGGAGTAATCGTTGTCGGGGTCTTCGCTCTTGTAAAGAAGAGTGTTATATTTCTTTGAGTTTGAGCCCGTTGCACACCAATACATATCGTCGGTTACTTTTGTATACGGCACTTTGCTTCCGGGGTCATCCTTAATTCCGTATGCTTCGCCGATTTCCCAGGTTCCGAGAGGAGTTTTTGTGTCGCCCTCAGACTGTTTTCCCGGTCCGTTTTTGCCGACAAGAGCTTCGCAGGAGAAAACCTCCTCATATTTTCCGCCCTTTGCCTGATAAACCGTAAGCTCGGCATGGTAATCGCCGTTGATTGCAGTTTTGATGCCTATTCTGTATTCACCGTCTCTCTCGGTTGAAATCGGCTGACCGAACAAGGTCTGCTCAACCTCCTCCTGAGATATGATATTTTTATACCTTTTATAATGGGATTTATCAACCTGAGTGTAAACAAGAAGTCCCGAAAGAACAAGAATAACTGCAACAAGACAGCAAATAACACCTTTAATCTTTTTTGTCATAATAAAAACCTCCAATTCTTGTTTTTATATATTACTACATATCTGCTTAAATGTCCAACCTTTTTTCAGTCTGACGGCTGAGTGCAGCCTCGGTTATGCTTGCCCAGTAATACGAACTCATATATTCTCCGCGATATTCATTAATTGCCTGAGCGTTACCGTTAATAAGTTGATATAAATCCGAATCGAGCTTATCGGGATTAATGCGCATTTCTCCGGATTTTATTTCCAGAATATCCCCCACTCCGTTATCCTTCAGCGTTTTTTTAAGGCTGCGAATAATAACATCAAACTGCTTTTGCATTTTTCTGTCGTATAATGCGTCCTCATAAAGTGCTGCAAAAGCAACGGCTCTTGTCACTCCTGCTCCGCTCTTATCAACAAGAAAAGCGAGAAGCTCCTTTGATTTCAGTCTTTCAAAGCTTACGGGCGTTCCGTCAATCAGCAAATCAAAATCACCAAAGGTTCTTGCTAATATATGCGGATACTTTGACGGAGCTTTTTTTGAAACGGCATAGCTTATTTCATTTTTAAGCTGTTCTTTATTGATGGGCTTCAAAAGATAACCCTGAGCGTGAATTTTAAACGCTTCAATTGCATAATGGGAATATCCCGTTAAAAAGATTATCGAAATATCCGGATTTATTTCCTTTAATCTGATTGCAAGCGAAATTCCGTTCATTTCAGGCATATCAATATCAAGAATTGCAATATCGGCTTCACTGCTTTTAAGATACTTAATTGCATTTAAAGGATTGGAAAAGCCCTCGACCTCGCTTACCTCTTCAAGCTCATTACACTTATTAACAACAAGATTTAAAACAAGCTCTTCATCATCAACACATATTATTTTCATTTCATTTTCCTCGGCAGTTTAATTGTTATTTTTGTTCCTTTTCCGATTCTGCTATCTATATCAAATGTTCCTTTACACATTTCTTCAATTCTTTCCTTAACATTTGTTATTCCGATATGAGCACCGTCTTTTGAGCATAATTCATTAACGTCAAACCCAACTCCGTTATCGCTGATAAGAATTTCATTGAAGCCGTTTTCATCAATCCTTGTTTCAATGTTAACTGTTCCGTGCTCGCGGCTTCTTACGCCGTGGCGTATTGCGTTTTCAACAAGGGGCTGAATGCTCAGCGCGGGAACACAAAAGTCGCTTACATTTATATTATATTCAACGCTTATTTTCGGAAATCTTATCATTTCAATATCCGCGTAAATCTTTGTGTGTTCAAGCTCTTTTTTAAAAGGGATTAGCTCAGGTTGGTCAAGAGAATCAAGGTTATTTCTTAAATATGAGCCAAATTTTTCGGTTGTTTCAAATGCTTTTTGCGGGTCGGTTTGGCAAAGTGCCTGAATAGTTGAAAGAGTGTTATAAAGAAAATGGGGCTGAATTTGCGAAATCATTATCTTAACCCTCTGCTCAGCCATTAATGCTTTTTCATGCTCGCGAGCAAATTCGAGGTGAAGCCAGATATAATAAAACAAACTGCAGCAAACAACGGCAATCGTTGTATAACTCACGGGATAATCAAGATATGCCGGGGAAACATCAAGCAGAGCCGAAATGAAAATAATTGCGACATTTGTTATTGCAATCCAGATTTTTGCGCCCCTGTTGCGATAAACACTGACGGTGCAATACGTAAGATGAAACAAAAGTGCAAAGCAGATAACAAAAGCCGTATTACTAAGCATACCTCCAAATGCTCCGCCCTGATAATGATTGGTCTCGTCTATATAGAAAACCGCCTTTGAAAATGTTGCGGTTAAATACACAGCCGCATTGATTATAACAAGAATCCAGCTTAAGGTGTTTCTTCCGTTTGGCTTAACAATCATACAGAATAAAACGATTATTATCGGGCGTATCACATATCCGAAAATACTGACAAGCGTTCTCAGATACGGAAACTCTATAACCGACTGAAGAAGATAATCGGCAACGTTCTGAACAACAAGAAGGGTTATCAGCCCGATTATTCCGAACATTATTTGTTTTTGCTTATGATTAATATATGAATCGCTTGCAACAACAAACACCAAACCGAGCATCATTATTAAAAGCGGCATAAGAATAATATATTCAGTCATATTTATCTCCCTTCACACCGGTTAACTATATTATATCAACCTAAAAAAAATATGCAAGCGCAGCAGTTCTTAATATGTATATTCGGAATTTGTTTATCTTGCTTTATATAACGGATATTGATATAATAGCTTATAATTGATTTTGCGGAGGAAATTATGGAGTTTTATACCGAATGGCACCTTGAGGGCGATGAATACAGCGGAGGCTTTCTTAACGGCATTTCCCTTTCGGGAAGCGAATCCGTCAGGGATATGACAAAGACAGACGAAAACAGTGAGGAAACTGTTTTTCAGGGAAAAAACGGATGCGTTGTTAAAGCCTTTCACGAAAAGAAAAACGGTGTTACTTTCTGCAAATCTGTTTTCATAAACAAAAGCGATAAGCCCGTTAACCTTGAACTGCTTTCGAGCTTTGCGATTAAAGGAATAAGGGCTGACAAAATCCACAGAGCAACCTCCTTCTGGGCTGCGGAAGGAAAGCTTCTTTCTCAGAAAATAACCGACCTTAATATGGAATCCTCCTGGGCGCATCACGGAATAAGAATAGAAAAATTCGGTCAAACAGGCTCTATGCCCGTTCGCAAGTGGTTTCCTTTTCTTGTTCTTGAAAACAGCAAAACAAGCGATTTTTTAGGCGTTCAGCTTCGTTGTTCGTCGAGCTGGCAGATTGAAATTCTTAATAAAACAGGTGAAATATATATCCACGGAGGACTTGCCGACAGAGATTTCGGCAGTTGGTTTAAAACGATTAAGCCTAACGAAGAATTTGAATCTCCTACGGCAGTAGTTGCAACGGGAAAATCACTTGAAGAGGTTTGCAATAAGCTTGTTAAATCACAGGCACCGAGAATTGCCGAAATTGATAAGGATATGCCCGTTATCTTCAATGAATACTGCACAACCTGGGGCAATCCGACTCTTGAAAACCTTGAAAAAACCGCAAGGAAGCTTCAGAACACGGGCGTGCGCTATCTTGTTATCGACAGCGGATGGTATAAAAAGGATGTCGGCGACTGGTTCAGCCTTACGGGTGACTGGATACCGAGCAAAGAGCTTTTTCCAAACGGCATTAAGGAAGCAGCGGATATTATTAAGTCTTACGGACTCGTTCCGGGATTATGGTTTGAATTTGAAACACTCGGCAATCAGGCAGAGGGATATAACGACATAAAGCATATTCTGACCAAAAACGGCTATCCGATAACCTCGGGCGGCAGAAGATTTTGGGATATGCGAAGCGACTGGGTTAAGAGTTTTCTTGATGAAAGGGTTATCGGTCTGCTTAAGAATGCAGGCTTCGGCTATCTTAAAGTTGATTACAACGAAAACATAGGAATAGGTGCGGACGGCGCCGAAAGCCTCGGCGAAGGACTCAGACAAAGTGTTGAGGAAAGCAGGAATTATTTTAAACACATAAGCGACGAGCTGCCCGAGCTTGTTATTGAAAACTGTTCAAGCGGCGGTCACAGGCTTGAGCCGTCGTTTATGCAGGTTGCGTCTCAAGCAAGCTTTTCAGACGCTCATGAATGTAATTCCATTCCGCTCATTGCGGCGAATCTTCACCGTCTTATCAGACCCGAGCAAAGCCAGATTTGGGCTGTTCTCAGAGCTAACGCAGATATTAACAGGATTAATTACCTTCTTTGTGCCTCCTTCCTCGGAAGGCTCTGCCTTTCGGGTGAGATATTCGATTTAAGCGACGAGCAGTGGCAATGCGCTCTTGATTCAATTCAGCTTTACGGCAGAGTTCGTCACATTATCAAAAACGGCTACACATCTGTTATCAGAGCAACCGCCGAGGATTATTCAGACCCCAAGGGTTATCAGGCAGTTTTAAGGGAATATGAAAACGAAGCGCTTCTTATTGTTCACACCTTTAAAAACGGAGCAAATCCGAATTTAAGCGACCTGCTCAACGGCTGGAGCATAAAAGAAATCTTCGGCTCAGAGCTTGACGGCGATTTCAGAGGAAGGGTTTTTGTATTGAAAAAAGAGTAGACTTTGTGCCATTCGCAGGGTGGCTCTTCTCGCCTTTTTTAGTTTTTTTACATTTTTTCTTGACAATAATCAATATTAGTGATATATTATAAGCGGTTAGCGAGAGCTAACCGTTATTAAGACGCAAAAGTTAGCCTTTGCTAATTAGCGATGACTAACAAAAAAAGGAGGAGTTAATATGCTTCCGCTCAGCGCACTCGGCGACGGCAACAAGGCAATAATCAAAAGAATCGGCGGAAAGCCCGATGTCAGAAGGCATCTTGCAGATATTGGATTCTCCGTTGGCGAAACGGTTAATGTTATAACCGAGCAAAACGGTAACATTATCGTTAAGGTAAAAGAAGCAAGAATTGCCATAAGCAAGGAAATGGCAATGAAAATATATGTTTAAAAAATAATTATATAAGCAAATAAACAAGGAGGAAACGAAATGACACTCAGAGATGTTAAAATCGGCAACACCTGCAAGGTTAAACGCATCCACGGTGAAGGCGCTCTTAAGCGCAGAATTATGGATATGGGAATCACCAAGGGCGTTGAAATCTATGTTCGCAAGGTTGCGCCGCTCGGCGACCCCATTGAAATTACGGTAAGAGATTATGAGCTTTCAATCCGTAAGGGCGACGCTGAATTAATTGATGTTGAATAATTTTTTGATTTAGGGTTAGTTATCGCTAACCAAAAAATGAATTCAGGAGGAAAAATATGAGTATAAGAATTGCGCTTGCGGGAAATCCCAACAGCGGTAAAACAACACTGTTTAATGCGCTCACAGGCTCAAACCAATATGTTGGTAACTGGCCGGGAGTTACAGTTGAAAAAAAGGAAGGCAAGCTGAAAAAACACAGCGATGTAACAATAACCGACCTTCCGGGTATCTATTCCCTGTCACCCTACACAATTGAGGAAATTGTTGCAAGGGATTATCTTATTGATGAAAAGCCCGATGCAATAATCAATATTGTTGACGGAACAAACCTTGAAAGAAACCTTTATTTAACAACTCAGATTGTTGAACTCGGAATACCCGTTGTTGTTGCAATCAATATGATGGACGTTGTTAAGAAAAACGGCGATAAAATTGATAAAGAAGAGCTTTCCCGTCAGCTCGGATGCCCCGTTGCAGAGATTTCTGCACTTAAAGGAACAGGCATCGAAGAAGCCGCTGAGCTTGCAATTAAGGCAGCCGCAGGCGAGCCGACTGTTCCACAGCATTCCTTCAGCGGAGTTGTTGAACATGCTCTTGCTCACATTGAAGAGCGCCTTCTCCACGATATGCCTCAGGAGCAGCAGAGATGGTATGCAATAAAGCTTTTTGAAAGCGATGAAAAGGTTCTTGAAAAGCTAAGCATCTCAGCTGAAGACAAGGCTCATATCGCAAAGGATATTGAGGCTGCCGAAGAAGAGCTTGACGACGACGCAGAATCAATCATAACAAATGAAAGATATATCTACATATCAACTATAATCAAATCCTGCTACAAAAAGGCAAAAGCAGGCAAGCTTTCAACCTCGGATAAAATCGACAAGGTTGTTACGAACCGTTTCCTCGGACTTCCGATATTCGTTCTTGTTATGTTTATTGTTTATTCAATATCCATGTCGGGCGCAGCTCTCGGAACAGGACTTACCGACTGGGCAAACGACGGCTTATTCGGCGACGGCTGGCACTTAACAGGTCAGAGCGCATTTGACGACGCTATGGACGAATATGCAAACGAATATCTCTTCTCGAACGAAGAATTCAAGGCAACAGTTGATGCGGCAGTTAAGGCAGATGTTGTTGGTGCCGAGGATATTCAGGGTGCAGTTGAAGGCGGAAGCTGGGCTGATTTTGAAGAGCCCTACGATTTCTATGCCGATTCACTTGCCGAGGAGGGCTATGATATTTCTTCATATGTAACCTACGCTATGGGTGATGAAGAAGAAGGCATTGAGCCTGCAGGAAAGCTTCCTGCAGATGAAGACTACGGGGTATGGGTTCCCGGTATTCCCGTTCTTGTCGGCAATCTTCTTGAAAAAATCGGAACTAATGATTTCTTCACAGGTCTTATCCTCGACGGTATTGTTGCAGGTGTTGGCGCTGTTCTTGGTTTCGTTCCTCAGATGCTTGTTCTCTTCCTCTGTCTTGCATTTCTTGAGAGCTGCGGTTATATGGCTCGTGTTGCTTTCATTATGGATAGAATTTTCAGAAAGTTCGGTCTCTCGGGTAAAAGCTTTATCCCCGTTCTTGTCGGAACAGGTTGCGGCGTTCCGGGCATTATGGCATCAAGAACAATTGAAAACGAACGCGACAGGCGAATGACGATTATGACAACAACCTTCATTCCCTGCGGAGCTAAGCTTCCGATTATAACAATGATTGCAACCGCACTCTTCCACGGTTCACCCCTTGTTGCAACAACATCATACTTTGTTGGTATTGCAGCAATTATCTGCTCGGGTATTATTCTTAAGAAAACAAAGATGTTTGCAGGCGACCCTGCTCCGTTTGTTATGGAGCTTCCGGCATACCACCTTCCGACAGTCGGAACAGTTCTTCGCTCAATGTGGGAAAGAGGCTGGTCCTTCATCAAAAAGGCAGGAACAATTATTCTCGTATCCTCAATCCTTGTTTGGCTCGGTTCTGTTTTCGGACAGGGCGGTTTCGACCCCGACAGAGAGCTTGAAACAAGCGTTCTCGGAATGATTGCAAATGTTGTTAAATACATCTTTGCACCTCTTGGCTTCGGAACAGGCGTTGCAGGTATTAAGGCAACAATCGCAACAGTTATGGGTCTTGTTGCAAAAGAAGAGGTTGTCGGCGTATTCGGAGTTCTTGACTTTGAAGGCTTAACAAAGCTTGCTGCGTTCTCCTTCCTTCTCTTCAACCTTCTCTGCGCTCCCTGCTTTGCAGCAATCGGCGCAATCAAAAGAGAGATGAACTCTGCTAAATGGACCTGGTTTGCAATCGGTTATCAGTGCACACTTGCATATGCAGTTTCACTCTGTGTTTATCAGATTGGTTCAATCTTCACAGGCAACTTAAATGTTATCGGATTAATATTTGCTCTTGCAGTTCTTGTTGGTTTCTGTTATCTTTTATTCAGAAAGAATAAATATGACGACAATCATTTAACAGTTTCTGCAAAGAAAAAATAATAAGAGCATATACTATTATTAAGAAAGAAGGCGATTATATGTTAAACTTTTTGCAGGAAAACTGGGGAAATATCGTTGTTTTGCTTTTTGTTGCATTAATCGTTTTCCTCGCAATAAGAAGAATGGTGCTTGATAAAAAAGCCGGAATCGGCGCTTGCGGACATAAATGCTCGGAATGCGCGATGAGCTCTCAATGCTCGGAAATTAAAAAAGAGGAGCCGAAAAATAAAAACATCGGCTCCATCTGCCCGGGCGATTGCTCGCAATGCAAATATAAATCAAGCTGTCACTAAAAAAATCCCCTTCATTGGGGATTTTTTTATAATTAAGAATTAAGAGTTAAGAATGAAGAATTGAGGTTACTCGGCTTTGCCTCGGACAATAAGTTAAGCGTTGTTCGTGGTTCATGTAACTTATTGTCTGAGCGCTTGCGCGAGTAATCCGATAACTTGCAACGCGAAACGCGAAACGCGCAACTTTTATAATCGTCGCTTGCGACCCGAAATTCCTCATTCCTAATTCCTCATTCCTCATTAAATAAAAAAAGCCCGTTTGAAAGAGTAAAATGAAAGTGGACACAAAAAAGTGTTTGCTTTCATTTTTTTGTTGTATAATCATTTTTTGAAGGAGGAATTTAAATGAGAAAAAACAGAAAATACACACCTGAATTCAAAATACAATGTGTAAAAGATGC
>JAFUZY010000028.1 GCA_017476375.1 Eubacterium sp. | reverse complement strand
TGGTCGTTCCCTCCACAGCACACGGGGACGGTTCTTGTGTAAAATTTTCTTTTTCTATGTTGTTAGATAGGTTCTTCTCAGCGACTGCCGGCGTTCTTATCTGCTGAAAAATTGACCTTTTAATAAAAATATGATATAATAATTGGCGATTTTGAAAGGAGGCGGAATATATGAAGAAGATTATTTCCATAATACTTGCATTTTCAATAGCTTTATCACTATTCACATTCAGCTCATTCTCTGCCCTTTCCGCTTCAAAAACCTATGCTGAGGACAAGCTCGTTGATATTCAGAAAACCTCGGGCTTTATTCCGGGAAAGGACGCTAAGGTTCTCGGCAACTGCTATGGTTTTATTTCCGCAGTATGCGAAAAGCTTTACGGCGTTGCCTATCAGGAAGGCTTATACAATAACTATCTTGTTAAACACCAGACGGGCAATTATAAAACCGTTGCAACCTTTACAACTTCTCACACCACGCCGACTGCCGAGGATGTTGAAAACATTATCGCCTTTTTCCTTAAAAATGCAGCGCCCGGCGACGTAGTTCACTACGGTGCATACGACCAATCCAAATCAAAAACGCATACGATTATGATTCAGAGCATCAGCAATGAGAAGATGAGCATTTATCACTCAAACTATCAGATTGCGCAAAACAGCCGAAGCTCCTGCCATATTGACAATATTTACTGGGACAGCTACCGCAAAAACCCGACCCAAACCATCAAGAATGCCGACGGTACTCTTTATTCGCTCAACGCAATGCTTTACAACACGATGAAGGTCGGAGGAGTCGGAATAACAATTAACAGATACAAGAAGTATGAGGATAAGTTTTACCTTGTCGGCGCGGCAGTTCCGGCAGTTACAACCGAAAGAACGTCAACAACATCAATCAGGCTGAAATGGGATGAGATAGTCGGCGCAAAGAAATACAGAGTTCAATATAAGAAATCGGGTGAATCGAGCTTCACAACCGTTACTGATAACTGCACCGAGCTTACATATAACATAACGGGGCTTACCGTTGGAACAAAATACGATTTTCGCGTTGCCGCATACATCGGAACAAAGTGGATGAAGGACAGCGATACAATAACCCGTCAGGCTCTGCCTCCAACGCTTACGGTTATTAAATTCACTCCGGAAAGCAACGGCTTAAAACTCAGTTGGACGAAACGAAACGATATAACGGGGATAAGAATTTATAAGGGCGAAAGTGCTTCAGGCGTCAGCACCAAGGCGTTAAAAACGATAACCGATAATTCCGTCGGCACATACACCGACACAAAGATAACCTACGGCAAAACATACTATTATAAAATTGAAAGGTATGTTAAATCGGGAAAAAACGAGTATAAAACAACCTCGGCAGCCGTTGCCGGAGCTTATACTCTTTCAAAACCAAGCATTACATATGAAACTGTTAATGCAACAAGTGTTAAAATAAACCTTAGTGAAAACGGAAAGAATGATGCATTCAATTATTATTTAACCGATTCTAAAGGCAAAAACGCTGTTCCTCTTACTAAAACAACAGACACGGAAATTACTATCAACAGTCTTAAACCGGGAGAGAAATACAGCTTTTTCTGCCGTCAGTCCACCATACTCGGAAGCGGAGATTACGAAAGCCTGAGCTTTACCGCAATTCCGAAAAAAGAGGAGATAACCTCTGTTTCGGCAAGCCCGGACGGCGTTGTTGTTAAATTCAGCGTATGCGAGGATGTTGACGGATACAGTATATACAGAAGCACCGATGAACACAGCAAATTCACCCTTGTCGGTTCAATTGAAAACAGCGCCGAGGGCGAATATACAGATGCAACGGTTAAGTATAACACCGCTTATTTCTATAAGGTCAGAAGCTATGTAAATGCAGATAAAGAGAATGTTTATTCAGAGTATTCAGACCCGTCAGGGAGCGTTAAGATAACTCTTTCAAAACCAACCTCCTTCAGCGTTACACGAAAGACTCCGACCTCAGTTACTCTTAAGTGGGAAAAGGTAAAAAACGCCGACAAATATATAGTTGCCTACAAGGCTGAGGGCGACAAGAGCTTCAAGGAACTTGAGGCAGTCAGCTCAAACAGCAAGGTTATATCCGGACTTAAACTCGGGAAGGTTTATTACTACAAGGTTAAGGCGGCAAACAGTATCGGAAGCGGAAGCTATACCGCTCAGATAAGTAAAAAAGCTCTTCCCCCAACCCCTGCTGTGCCTAAGCTGAAAAAGGTTTCAGGCGGAATTAAGGTTAGCTGGAAGGTTAAGGACTGGACAACGGGATATAAGATTTACCGTGCAACATCAAAAAACGGAAAATACACCCTTATTAAAACAATCACAAAGCCAACAACCGCTTCATACACAGATAAGAAGGTTAATAAAAACAAAGGCTATTATTACAAAACCGTTTGTTATGTAACAAAAAACGGCAAAAACTACGATTCGCCTAAATCGCCATATGCGTATCTTAAATACAATTAAATGACATAATTGAAATAAAATAACTTTTTTCAAACATAATTTTACAAAATGCTTGACAACTCGAGTCTATTTG
>JAFUZY010000027.1 GCA_017476375.1 Eubacterium sp. | reverse complement strand
GCCGTCCCCTACAATTCTGAGTGAGTGTTATCGTTCACAGTGTAGGGGTCGGCGCCCTCGACGACCCTTTTTATACCATTGTTTGAGCGCTTGCGCGAGTAAACCGAAACGCACTCGTTCGCGAGTGCATATCGCGCCGAAGGCATATCGCATTGCAAAGCAATATATCGCTCGTTTTGCAAAAAACGAATATCGCCATGCGAAAACTTTTCGCGCTTTGTCCCCATTGATTTGAGGAAACGCGTTTATGCCTTTTTTCAGTTGCCTGAAAAGAAAAGGTATGGAGCTTTCGCCCCATACCTTTTCTTTTTTTGCCTTAGTCTTCGTCGTTGCCGAGCTGCTCGATTGATGTTGTTATAACATCAACGGTCTTATACTCTTCAACTGAAACAACAGGCTTGGTGTAAATTTCTTTCATTTATATTAACCCTCCTATTGTTATTAATAATTCTGGGTGAACATATCTGAGTAGATAATCTCAGTCTTGCCATCCTTAGAAACTATAACAAATGACTTAGCAGTTACAGGTGCATTCTTAGCCTTGATACCATAGTTGAATGCGAATTCATTGGTTTCAAGATTTCTTGTACCGCCGTGAACAGCCTTAATCTGAGCGCCGCTTGCAGCAGTCTCGCCAACCTTATCGAGGTTGAGCTCTTCATCAGTTAAGTTCTTACCATAAACGAAACCGTAGTCATCAAGTTCATATCCATCAGGAATATTTCTTGTTGCAACGATGTTGAACTTATATTCAGAACCGGCTACAAGGTTTGCACCAACAACTGTTGTTGTTGCCTTTTCTTCAACTGTTTCATAAATAGCTTCAACAGTTACATCAGAACCAACATAGAATGTGTATTCAGGTCCGTAAGCAACGATTGCTTCGCCAACTCTCCAAGCCTTAGCAGCTGTGTCGCGAACAGTTACCTTAGTATCGTAAGGAATCTGTTTGTTTTCAACGCCGTCGGGAAGAATAAGTTCAGCAGATGTTGTTACAGTATACTTCTTAGCATCCTCTTCCTTAACCTTCTCATAGGTTCCCCAAACTGTTGCAGATGAGTCGATAGCAAGGATTTCGTCGTTTGTCTTCTCCCAACCTGCGAATGTGTAGCTCGGGTAGTTAGGACCAACGAGTGTATCAATATCAGCAGCGATTGCTTCCTGATACTGAGCAGCTGTCATATCCTTATACTGCTTAACAGTGTTTCCGTACTTATCGAAGAAGGTTACAGTAATCTTATCGGATGCTGCATCCTCGAATACAGGAGTAAGAGTGATGTCTGAAGCAGCCTTACCTGTGTAGGTAGCTTCCTTAGAAACGATGTTGCCGCCGATTTCCCAACCAACGAACTTAGCACCCTCAACAGGAGTTGCAGTTACAGTGTATTTAGCACCGAAAGCAAGCTTGTTAGCGCCTGTCTCAAGACCTTCAACATAACCGATATCGCTCTTTGCAAGAGTTATTGTAACGCCGAGAGCGTCAATAGTCTTCTTTGTTCTTGAAATCTCTTCTTTACACTCTGTGCAGTAAACAACCTCGTCATATGAACCTGCTGTTTCCTTAGTAGGAGCAACTTCGTTCTCTCTTACTGCTTCACCCGGAGTGTGAGCAATCTTATCGATTTTCTTATTTGTTCTTGAAAGCTCTTCATTGCACTCTGTGCAGTAAACAACCTCATCATATGAGCCTTCTGCTGAGCAGGTTGCAGGAACTTCGTTCTCTCTTACTGCTGTGCCCGGAGTGTGAGCAATCTTATCAATTTTCTTATTTGTTCTTGAAAGCTCTTCGTTGCACTCTGTGCAGTAAACAACCTCATCATATGAGCCTTCTGCTGAGCAGGTTGCAGGAACTTCGTTCTCTCTTACTGCTGTGCCCGGAGTGTGAGCAATCTTATCGATTGTCTTCTTTTCTCTTGAAATTTCTTCGCCGCACTTTGAGCAGTAAACAACCTCATCATATGAGCCTTCTGCTGAGCAGCTTGCAGGAACTTCGTTCTCTCTTACTGCTGCTGCAGGAACATGAGTATGAGTTAATTTCTCAGCAGTCTGAACAGTCTTTTCAGAATGGAATTCACCTGCTGAATACATATATGTTGTAAGCTCAACCTGGTCTTCAGTAGCCTGCTGAGTTACCTCAAAGGTTGTCTGAACTGTCTCAGTTTTTGTATGACTTGCATCTCTTTCGCAAACATAAGCCGCTGTTACCTGACCTGTTGCTGTGTCAAGAGAATCCCAGTCAATTGAGCTGATAGCATATGCGTGACCGAGTGCACTTGTGTAATTATCCTTATACTCATGGTCGCCGCGCTTACAGGTGTAAGTTGTGTAGCCCTGCTCTGTGCAGGTGGGCTCAGTTACAACTGCTGTGTAATCATGCTGAAGAGCATCAATTTTCTTTGTTTCTCTTGAAATTTCTTCGCCGCACTCTGTGCAGTAAACAACCTCATCATAAGAACCGTCTGTTGTGCAGGTTGCAGCAACTTCATTCTCTCTTACTGCCTCACCGGGAGTATGAGTATGAGTTGATTCCTGCCACTCGTTCTTACCTAAATAAGTCATCTTTCTTGAACCGGGCCATTCTGTGTCGCTGCCATACTTATTAATAGCATAAGTTGTTGCGTTCTTTGTGATTAACTGGCCGTCGCCGTCTGACTTCTTTGCATAGTATGCTGCACCGTCAAGAAGCGGATCAATAGATCCATCAGGATCCTGAAGAGCAAACTGAATCGGCTTTGTATCATCTGTTATTGCAAGAACAAATGTTGCAATAATGAATTGATTATCATAGGTATAGCCCTGAGGATCATCAGAAGCATCAACAGTGTGGTTTTCTAAATCAAAGAAACCGAGTGAGGGATCAACTGAGCTAACATCTGTGTAGTCGCCCTTGCTGTAGAAGGTTGCTTCCATCATTTGTCCGCTCCAGCCATCGCCTTCAGTATGGCTCTTGTCTTCAGTGATTTTACTGAAATCGCCTAATGTCGGGTCATCATTGATTCCGTCATAAATTGAACTTGCAGAAAACTCTTTAACTGGAGCATAGAAACCTGCAACAGCGGTGCCTGAATTAGCTGCTTCAACATCTGCTTCAGTACCAAAAGCATAGTTTGTAGTCTTTTTTACTTTGTAGGAATAAAGTCCTGCAGGAGTAAGGTTATCGGAAAACTTGATTCTAACCTGACCTGTTGCAGCAGTCTGAACATTGTCAAGTCTTACAGTTACTGCAAAAAGGTCGCCTTCACCAAGATTCCAATCTTCATCAACAGGATCAAGTTCCCATGCTTCGTTATAAGCTGCCATATCCTGAGCGGTTGCATGAAGAGTGCCGTTTTCAAAATAAAGCGGAACATTTGTTAAGCCTGAAAACTGATAACAGGTTCCTGAGCTTGCGGTTTTTGAACCCCATACATCGGATTCTGCATCATAGAAGGATGAGAACTGAAGCTGAATATCGGGAGCATAATCACCGACTTGTGCCAATGCTGTGAAAGGCATTGACGAGATAACCATAAGCCCTGCAATAGCGCCTGCGATTATCTTTTTAATTGATTTTTGCATTTGAATTTCCCTCCAAATTATTTTTGTTACATTATTAACTGTTAATCAAGTGAAAGTGAATCATAAACAACAGCGTCATCCGCAATAAAGTCAACAAATACCGCTGCATCTCTGAAGTTAACATCGCCGTCGCCGTTCATATCGGCATAAACATAATAATCTGCGCCTTCGTCAAGATAACCTACAAATGAAGCGGCATCTCTGTAGTTAACCACTCCGTCCTGAGCGTAGTCACACATTACAACAGGTATGTTAACATTTTCAACATCACTTTCGCCGCTGAGAGTTACTGTGCGGTCTATGATTGTATTGCCGGTTACGGTGAGTTCAGTCGTTCCCTTCGGAACAGCTGCGGTGAAAGAGCCGTCTGAAGCAGTCTCAGCAATTTCTTCGCCGTCAAGGCAAACCTTAATTCCGCCAATACCTACTAATCCGCTTGAACCTTCGCGATCCTGTGAAACAGTTACAGTTCCTGTAACAGTGATAGTTTTAACTGATAAATCGGGTGACATATCGTAGCTTAGCGTTGGGTAATAAATCGATGTTGCCTCATTTGAATTGCAAACATATGCTGCCTGGAATCCATATTCATATGAAGACTGAACAAAGGTTAGCTCAGGATCTTCATTAACAACAAAGAAATCCGCAAAATCGCCATCCGCATTAACAGTTACCTGCATTGTTACCATAGCTTCGCCATCTGAAATCGGGGTATTGTTTTCGCCTGTTGAAGCAAGAATAACAACGAATGAATTATCTTCATTTTTAATTCCGCCGCATTTAAAGCCATCGTTATTATCAGCGATTGTTGAAACCGAATTAATATCAATTCCGATATAATCGGCAGTAATCTCGAAGGCAGAAACTGCAGCCATACCCGAAAGGGTTAAATCCACGGTGTAATTTCCTGCAGTCAGGAAATCACCCTCGGCTGTTTCACCGTCTTCATTCCTGAAAACAGCCCGGATAACAGGGCTCTCTGAGCCCATTCCGTCTTCCGCAAGAACGGAAAACGGCATAAGGGAAATAATTAATATAAATGATAGGGCAGTAATAAACAATTTAGTAATTTTTTTCATATTATCACTACTCATTTATTCTGTAATTAAGAGTTTTTCGGAAGGGAGGGAACCTCCCCTCCGATTTATTTAATCTGAAACTTATTCAACAGTCCATTCTGCATATACAACAGGAGCGCTATCGAGTAAGTCAACAAATGCAGCAGCGTCTCTGTAGTTAACGCTCTTATCACCGTTGAGGTCTGCGAATGCATTGTATTCAGCACCTGAATCAAGGAAACCAACAAATGCGGCAGCGTCTCTGTAGTTAATCGTTCCGTCCTTTGCATAGTCAGTAACAATAACAGGAACTGAGATATCCGAAATATCGGTTGCAGAGTTGATTGTTATTGTTCTGTCAACTGTTGAAGCAGCTGTGAAGGTTAAGTCAGACGCTGTATCCTTCGGAAGCTGAATCTCAAAGGTTCCGTCATCAGCAGTTGTGCCGATTACTTCACCGCCGAGCATAATATTGATTCCGCCGATACCAACAGCACCTGCAGATCCTTCTCTGTCTGCAGAAATAACTGCTTTACCTGTTACGGTATACTTACTTGTATCCTCACCGGTGTTAGTATCAAGGTTATTTTCAGCAACAACGAGATGAGCCTTAGCAGTGTAGATATCTGAAACCTTAGCGGTTTTCTCTGTTGCGGTTTCAACTGCTGCGCCAAGAGCGTTAACATATGCATTCCATGATGCATCTGTGTACGCCTTGTTGCCTTCAGCGTCTTCGTTAACAAGAGTTCCGTCTGCTGCGCGTGAACCGAAGCCAAGCTCCGTTCCTTCTGCAACCTTAACGGTGTAAACATCAACATTGTCTTCCTCATTAGCGTCCATTGTTGAATATTCATATCTAACCTGCTCGCCGGTCTTTGTTGCAGTGAAGTCTGCATAGCTTCCGCCGATTGCATGGTGGTCTGAGATTTCAGCCTCAAGCTTATCGCCGATATAGCCTCTTGAGTTAGCCTGAGCTCTCTGATAATACTTCTTGAACTGGTTAACAGCAACCTCAATTTCCATTGAAGATTTATCGGTTGTTGGAACTTGCTCCCTGCTACCGTCTTCCTTATAGATATAGTTGCCGTTTTCATCCTTAGCATCTTCATACCAGATGAGCTTTTCAGCTTCACGGGCAATCTGAACCATCTTCTCATAGGATGCAACGTCATAGTTAACGCTGTTTGAATCCTCGCTTCTTACTGCTGTAACCTCTTCGGCAACGCTCTGAGCGCCAACAGTCTTAAGAATCTTTGAGAAGATTGAGTTGTAGTAGTTGATTGTATCAATACCCTGCTGGTAAGCGCCACGATAGTCTGTTCCGTCGTTTGGCTTAATAACAGTTTCTGATACAGCGAACTTAACAACCCACTTATAATTGCCGTTATCATATCTGTCGTCGGAGTTAACCTTATTGCCGTTTGCATCTCTGTAAACAAACTGCTTCTGGAGATAAACGGTGTTGCCGCCGTTCTTAGCAATATGGTCTTCATCCTTAACGGGAGCATAGTAAGGAGCACCGCTCTTATTGCCGTCTAAATCAGATGACCAATAAGTTGTTGTATCCCATTCGCTCTCGTACTTGATTTCGTTTGCAAGATACCAAACTCCGCCGTACTTAACAATATCCTGACCTGCGCTGTCTTTACCGTAAGCGGGATCGCCTGCAACCATATCAACAACCTTGTCGTCTGTCATAGCAACATTGCTGTAGATAGGCATTGTGCATTCCTTGTTGAGGTAATAGATATCGCCCTGCTTGTAAGCGTCTGCAAGAACTGATGCAGGAATCTGGCTTTCTGTTGCAGGAAGATATGCACGGTCGCCGCCATGATTTGTTGTTTCGCTTGTTGCAGCCTGAGTAATCTTTGTTGAGCTGATTTTTGATGCAGCGTCAACTGAAAGAGGAGTTGCAGCAAGCTTAAGTGAATCGGTCATGGAGTCGATGATTGCACTGTAGTTAGCCGATTTATCGGTTGCCTCATCATAGTCAAGGAAATCAGAAGGTCTGTAAGAAGCCATCTTGGTAACCTCTGACTGATAAGCATCTGTTAAATCGTAACGGTCGCTCTGGTCAGCAATATAAACATTGGTTGTAACCATCATATTGCTTCCTGTTGAAGGAACGAACGCAATGTTGAGCTTATATGGCTCTTTAGCAGCCGAAACACCGTTCTCATCATACTTGAGAAGGAAGTCATAGCTTGAGCTACCACTTGAAATGGTTGAACCGTGGTTCTGGAAATAGAAGCCATCAAACGGAGTTACCCAGGTGATTGCGCTTGAGCTGTTTTCAGCAACAAGAGCAGCAGACGGTGTAACAAATACATTTGTTATGGTGTCGCCGTTCTTCTGAATACCCTTAACAATACCTGCATTGAGAGCCTCCTGGAAGGTGTATGTAACATGAGTGCGCTCCGTTACTCTTCCTGCGTCGAACTCTGCTTTAATGCTTCCGCTGTCGCTGGTTTCCATCTCATCGAGCTGGCTTCTTGTGTAGCCTCTGTGCCACTCGCCCTGATCAATGCGATAATCATAGAAATCTCTGTTAAGAAGGTTTCCGTCTTCATCAATAAGGGCATAAGCCATATTGGATGAAGTATCATTATCCATTGTTGCAAGTGTTGAAGAAACTGTTGTTCCGTTAACAGGATAGTACTTAGTTCCCTCTTCGATATATGCAACAGCACCGTTATATGAACGGTTTGAACCGCCGTTGTTAGCCACTCTTATTGAATAGAGGTCAACGATTGACGGATTATCCGAAGGAATAACGATATTCTGAGGAACAGAAGCAACAAGGTTATCGTCCTGTCCGCCTGCTGTTGAGTTAACAACGGCAGCATCGCCTCTTCCGTATTTAGCGCCTGCAGTACTGTTATTTGTTGAAGCAGCAACATACTTATACTTTGTTATGTTTCCATCTGTTTTATCAGCACGGTTATCGGGATAAAGTGTACCCTGCCATGAACCGCCGCAGGAAATAACCATATACGCATATGTTGTAATGTTAGCGCTAAACAAATAATTGCCGCTTGGTGAAGGCTTGTTGCCGTTTTCGCTTTCAGCCTCATACATATTATATTTAACAGCAACTCTGTATCCATATGTTCCTGCTCTACCCGGAGTGTTACCGAGAATAGCAAGTTTAACAGTTTCGCCGGGAGCAAGAAGCTTGCCGTCTGCACTACCTGAGAAATTGATATTAGTTACAGGGTCACCAAGGTTATCAGTGATTTCAGCAGAAATGATTTCTGCGAAATATCTCTTCTCTCTCTGAACCTTCTGTTCGGGACCGGGTCTGTAGAATCTGTTAAGACCAAGGCTTGTGTTGGTTATGGTTAAAGCGTTTCCTAAGCCGTTAAGAGATTGGTTTGTTCCCATACCTGAGAATGACGAAATATCAATCTTAGCAGTAACAGGACCGAATTTCATATCGGAAAGCTGAGGAACGAAGGACGGGATAAAGTTATTTACAGCCTTAACTGCAAACATTGCGCCCTGCCATCTGTCGCCGCTCTTTGACTTATAACTGTTAACACCGAATGCCTCAATTGTATTTGAAAGAAGAATACTGAGGATACCAACATTCTGGTAGTTACCAAGGATGTCAACATGAATAAGTGAGTTGAACGGAGATGCAGACTCTGTGTTGCTCGAGGAATCGCTGTCGAAATAAGCAGCTGTTTCAGGAACAACGGTTAAGGTCTGACCCTCATACTTAGGACCGAAGATAGCGTTAACTGTCGGAGCAACAATGTAGTCATAAAGAGCAACATCTGCGCCGGTGTTGAGAGGAGCGGACTGAATAATATCAGCAATCTGCTTAAAGAGATTTGTTATTGTTCCGCCGTCCCTGCTTATATCGAGAACGCCGAGAATAATCTTGTTATAAATAAGATCATATGAATCACACTCGCCGAAGGTTCCTGTCTGGAGTGAACCGATTACAGGAAGAAGAGTGTTGATAAGTGTATTAAGGTTATCCCAGATATCATTTTCAATGGAAATTGTGCATTTGCCGTTCTTATCAACGCAGCCAAGAAGAGCTGCAGCGCCCTTACCCATAATGGTTGAAGGACCTGAACCCTTTGAGTTCTCAAAGTCGTCTGTTCCTGCATAGTAGCAAAGAACTGAATTGAGAATGGTGAAGATAGAAGTCTGGTCCTCTGTCGGACTTGACTGATATACGCTCCACTCTGTTCCGTCTTCCTTACGGCAGGTTACAACTGACTGAAGAACATAGCCGAGTGCATCACGAGCCATAGGCATAATGCAGTCGATAAAGAGTTCTTTCTTACCGTCTTTGTTAAGGTCAAAATTAGAAACAAGCTGATTCTTTGTGTTAACCTTATAAAGAGGCGAATAATCCTTATCGGGAAGAACATATGATAAGTACTCTCTGAGAGCAACTACTGCAACGCCCTCTGCGTCAATACAGGTATCCCAATCCTCGTCATGAATTGTGTCGGTGATTGAAGCCTGATTGAGAAGAGAAATAAGCATCGGAAGAGCTGCTTCCTCAAAGTTTGCTTCGCTGAGATTTGTTGATGTTGTTTTATCAACGGCATTGTTAGCATAGAATGCGCCGAGAATATTCTCGTCAGCGGCATTTGCGGCATACTCAAAGATATGAGCAGCGTTTGTAACAATTGTTGAAGCAATCGTTGCAGAATCCTTTGACTTGATTGTTACAAGTGCAGGACGAGCAAGGCTTGCAACGCCGTCGCCATCCTTAAGACCAACATTTGCGCTATCAGGGAAGAAATCCTTAACAGCGGCAACAAGACCGTTGTTGATTCCCTGAATAATGCTGTCGTACTCAGTGAACGCAGTGCTGAAGAAGGTTTTGATGTTTGCAGCGCCTGTTTCAGCAAAGTAAAGGTTGATAGGACCTGTCTGCATATTGAATCCAACATCTGCAAGCGGGCTGTAACGAAGCTCAACGAAGAGCTTTGTTGCATCAATGTCTCTCCAGTTATTCTGAGCATTTTCAATAACGCTTCTGTCGAAAACATAGTTTTCTTTAACGCCTTCAAGGAAGGTTGCTGCAGAAGGAGTTACACCGCTCTTGTATGTATAGTTGCCATACACAGCGCTTGCCCATGCATTGATGTTTGCCTCTGTGTAGTTAGCTTTCCATGCGTTTTCATCACTGTCGGACTTAACCCATCCGCCGTGAGCAGATTTCCAAGCATAGAAGTCTCTGTCGAAATTGCTGACATGACCTTCAAAAACAGCTGAGTCAACCTTTCTGTCGTAGTCAACCTCAAGAAGGCTGAGTGTCGGAGCAAGAACCGTATCCCAAGCAATCTCAAGAGCATTGAAAGCAATATTCGTTACCGTGTCTGTTTTAGCAACAGTAAGCGTATTATCGCCATAGGTGAAGAGAAGGATGTTACCGTCGCTTGTTCCGTCTTCATTCATGCTGTATCTGAGATTAGGGTCGCAATAGAAGCCCTGCTCGGCGCCTTCATTGGCGTTAACAGCTGCAACAGCGTCTGCATAGCTCATACCCTGACTGATATATTTATAGATAAAGAACCAACGTCTCTTTGAGCTATCCTTAACATAAATTGTTTCGCCGTTCTTGTCTTTAAGAACTTCGCCATAATGCTCTCTGTTCTGGTCGAGCTCAATCTGAGGAACCTTATTTGAATAGGTTACCTGAACATTGATTAACTGAAGAAGCTCTGATGTAAGCTTTCCGAAGAGCTGATCATCGAAATTCCAAACCTTCTGGTTTGCACCGTTTGCAATGAAAGCATTTTTAAATTCATTTATCTGAGCTTCCGAATACCAGTCGGTGTTCTGCCAGATGAGGTTTGCAACGATGTTGTAAACAAGGTTTGTCTGATAACCGTCCCACATACCGAGGGGATCCTTAAGAGTATCCCAAAGATTGAGGAAGTTACCGATAAGACCAAGATTGAGGTTTCCGGTTACGAACTGCTTAACGATATTCTTTCCGCCGTAGTCATTGGAATGAACGTAGATAAGCTTTGCAACGGTCAGAATAATATCTTTTGCATCATTCTGCGACCTGTATGCAACGCCGCACTTTGAAACAACTCCGTCCGTGGTCGAGGTTGCAAGGTCGTAAACTGCGTCGAGGTTGATATTCTGGATATCGCCGCCTGCCCAGCTTTTTAAGTTTCTGCCGAGCACATTCTTTTTAAGAATATTTTTATCAACATACTTAATAAGCTCAAGAATACCGTCGATACTGTCCACATAACCCTGAATTTTAATGTCGCCAACAACGGGAACATTGTATTTAAAGTTGATTCTGGTGGTTCCTCTGGGCTTGATATCGCCAAGGTCGAGGCCCTCCATAATCTGCGGAAGATATAAGTCTGCATAATCCAAAAGCGCTTCAGCCGTCTGATTATCCGTTGTTTCAGCCCAGGCAAGGAAGTTTGCAGCTAAGTTTGAATCATGATAATCATCTGTTGACTTAGCAAAAACCATCATAACGCCCGTAAAGGTTGAAATAACCATCAGCGCAGCGAGGAATAACGCAATCAGTTTACGCGAAAAAACTTTAGATTTTTTTGATTCCACGTTTAAATTTTCCTCCAAATTTAGATTTTACGAATAATGTCTGCTGACCTGCGGAATGTCGCAATCTCTGACCCCGCTGTAACAATATCACAGTAGATTGAAGGCAATTCAGCCCTCCGCAATGAGGAAAACTCCTCATCAACAGCGCATATCACGCAACTATATTAAAACATTATTTTTCTTTAAAGTCAATATCTTTAGTTAATTTTTATCCGATTATTATTGTTCTCGCTCATTTTGTAAACATTTTATGAATTTTTTGTTGATTTTTTAGTCATTTGTCTTGTTATTGAATTTCATTTTTAACAGTTTGTTTACAAATATTTTACTTTGCGTCAGCATTTTTTCTGATTTTTCACCTTTTTTTCAAGCAGTTTTTCTCGCTGCCGAAAAGCAATCTTCCTGTCGGCTTTTCGGCATTTTGCACGGAATATAAGTAAAATTTTAAGAAATTATTAACTAAATGTTAAAAAAGCTATTGACTTAAAATATTATATCTGTTATAAATATACTTGAGATTGTTCGTGCGCAAAAGGCAAAAAACGCATTCGCCTTTTGCGTTTCTTTCACAAAGCATTAGTCGCGAAAGTGCTTTGTGCAAAATCATTAGGCAAAGGAGAGATGATTATGAAAACGAGCAAGAAAATCCTCAGCTTATTTTTAGCTGTGGTAATGGTTGTAACAACCTGCAGTGTTGGTTTTACTGCTTTTGCAGCAGACGGCAATAAAACCGACAGCAACGCTGCATATTGGAACAACAACACTGATGCCGACAAGGCGTTTGACGCTGTTGAGGCATTAATCAACAACTATGTCCCCGCACTTGCAAACGGAGCCCTCAAGAACACTCTTGAAGGACTCGGAATGGAAGTTAAGGCAGACACTTCCCTTCAGGATATAGTTGCAGGAGTTTCCCCCGCACTTATGAAGCTTCTCGGCAGCAAGGGAAACAAAGAAAAAATCATAACCGACTATTATAAGGAGCTCGGCTATTCAAGCAGCAATGCAACAAGAATGTATAACGAGTATTCCTCCTTCGGTCTCTATGATTACCTTGATGATGAAGACGCAACGATGGATTTCTATGCCCTTTATCAGTTCTGCGTTGACAATCAGAATTCAAGCGATTCCGAGAAAAAGGATTTCGCAACCGAAAATCTTCCCAAACTCAAGGCTCTTCTCAAAAAGCATCTTGACGCATACGACGAGCTCTTCTCAGAGGACGGAGGAAATACGGTTGCAGGTACTGCTGCGCTTAAAGCATATAAGCAAAAGGTTCAGGACGGTGGAATCACATTCAATTCAAACCTCACCCTTTACGACCTTGAAAACTTTGAAATCGGCGGAGTCAAGCTTAAGGATGTTCATAAAACAGACAAGAGCTGCGACACCAAGATTGCATACGACAATATGTATCTTGATTTTGAAGGCGCTCCGTTCCAGATAGATAATATTGCCAAAGCGCTGTTCTATCAGTATAACGATAAATATGTTATGGGCATTTTCTACCTCTATCTTGCAAATCTCGGCGGCGCAACCGTTAAATATAACGGAACTGAAATAACCCCTTCAAACTATAAAGAGGTTATCAGCGGCAAATACAGCTATTCTCAGTTCTGCTCTGATAAGGACTTTGAAGAGAATGAAAGAAGCGCAAGCGCTTATGATTCATACTGCTTAAACGAGGTTTACAAAACAATATTTGACGGTTCAACCCCTGCTGCTAAATTTGAGGAAACAGGCGAATTCGCATCACCTTATTACAGAGCAATTTCCGTCGGTGCACTTGAAGTAACAAAGAGCTATGATGTTTCTGCATATAGCAGTGCTGCTGAATTTGTTAATGCTCAGGATATAACCAACGACCAGATTATTGCTTTATATAATGCAATTGTTAACGACGGTTTAACCTTCGATGATTTCCTTGAAGAAGGCAGTTGCTCTTTCAGCGAATATGTAAGAAAGTACTTATATGACTTTGTTCCCGGAACATATGTCAGTTCATCGCTTTACAATAATATTTCAAATGCGGATGAATCCGGCGTTGTTTCAATGGTCAGAAGATTCGCAATGACCGATGAATTTGATGATTGGATGTATCCCGATGATTTCGATGAAATATTGCAGTATTATTATGAAGAGGATATGCCGTTCCTCGACAGAATTTCATATATGCTGCCTTCTGCAATCATTCAGCAGGAAAGCGGAAAAGATGCTGCTTTCGGCGCTCCCGGAACTGCTAACATAAGATATTTCTTCAGAGATAAGAATGCAGGTAAAATCGTTAAGAATCTTCTCGGTGACGTTAAATATGAATACGATGACCACAAGATTCCCGAAAAAATGGCTGTTGACGTTGTTAACGCAGGCATCAACGGTTACCTTAACTATCTCAAGCCCGGAACCGATATCGGAAATGTTGTCAGCGACCTTTTAGGCAAGCTCATTTCTTCGGATATCGACCTTTATTCCACTCTTCAGGATATCTGGCTGAATCTCTATGAAGAACCCGTTGAAACTGTTTTCAACCTTCTTCCGATTCTTGTTATTCTCGTTGACGAGGTTGTTGTTCCGATGGTATTCAACGACAACACTCCCGATAAGAGCGCATTATACGGACTTCTTGCTCAGGGTATCGGCGAAGGCGGCGGAATCCCCGCAATCAAGGCTCTTCTCCAGAGCAACGGCAACACTTCTGTTGGTATCGGAAACCTTGCATTCGACCTTAACAAGGTTGTTCCTTCAATCCTCAACTGGCTTCTTAAAAACGACAATAAAGCCATTGCAATCGTTGGAACATACAGCGAATATGCAGAGGGCGTAAACACAGAGGTTCCTGTATTTACAAATATCTATGCTGCAGATAAGGCTCTCTACGGCGCTCGTCTCAAGGGCGGACTCGCAACCGTTCTTAAGAGAAACGCACTTAAGGATAAGCCCGAGCTTGCTGATGCAATCGATGAAGCTGTAACCGAAATTGCAACATTTGCTCTTGATTCAGTCAACGAATACCTTGAATCAAATAAAGACGATATCAGATATGATGTTGAAGGCAATGTTGCTCAGAAAGGCTTAAACAACATTTTTGTTGCTCTTCCCGAGGTTCTCGACATTATGGGCAAGAAATATGTTGATAAATACGGCGTTGATTCCAACTGGACTCTTTCATACAAGATTAAAAAGGTTTCTCACTCAAAGGGCGATAACAACTGGTCTCAGAAGGAAAACACAGTTCTCAACGGCTTCAAGGCTCTTTCAACAACAAACGATCCTTCAAAGGTTCTTGAATATTTCGTTGATGTTTTAATCGGCGAATGGCTCAACCCGATTCTTGACATTGTTAACGACACGGTTCAAGACCCGAATAATAAGATTTCATCAAATTTTGCTCTTGTTCAGGGTCTCCTCGATGCAATCGGCGGTTTCGGTGAAAAGAGCATCTTAACAGATGTTTTCAACGGATTATTCCAGCTCAAGCGCAGCGACGACGCTTCATTTACTCTTAAAGAGAGAGAAAACGGTTTCGTTGGTTTCAGCACTGAAAGCGGTATGTTCCTTCTTTCAAACATTCTCTATAAGGATGATGAGGGTGCAACAAAGGGACTTATTCCTTTCATTTCAACTCTTATCAAGCCCGGCGCAGAATCTGCTGACTACAGTCTTAAAGGCGCATTAACAAGCAACGCTCCCCTTCTAACAAACTCAGCAAAGGCAAACAAATCTGCAGTAGGAACAGATTACAGCCGGCTTCTTTCAGCTGATAACAAGAAGGCAGCAAAAAAACTCGTTAACGCTCTTGATACAGTTCTTGCATCTCTCCTTGAAAATACAACTCTCAACGGATTTAAACTTAATAAAACAGATAATCTCATTTTCTCTGTTGCAACCGTTGCATCAAGCTATCTCGGTGCAAAGAACACAGAAGATTTGGTTAAACTTATTAACAACTATTTCTACTATGTTGTCGGCGAAACAACAAAGAACCCCGGCCATTACGGAAAGGTTGGTATTCTTCCCAAGAACGGCGATGTTGACAAGAATAAGGTTTACACCTCGGCTAACCTTTCAAATCTTGTTATTCAAACCTATTCGCTTATCGAAAATGTTGTTGACTACATTTTCTATGATAAGAACGGTCTTGCAAACGGCGTTCTCAGTGAAAGAGACCCGAATATGCTCATTGCTGACGCAGCATACGGCCTTGTTTCACCCGATGCGGTTGCAGTTCGACTTTCGGATAAGTATTCCAAGACTGCCGATATCCTCAGCGATAAAGACAGACTTAACTGGAACTCCTTTAAAGTTGAAATAACCGCAGCAAACCTTGAAAAAGGTTCATACACCAAGGATTACTTAAAGTTCGGCTTCTCAAAGGGCGACAAGGATGCATTCTATGACGCACTCGGCGAATCACTCAGCGGAGTTGCAGGAATCATCGGAGCAATCCTCACCGCATCCTACACAGACGCAACAAAGACCGACAACTATTACAGCAAGCTTGTTTATCCGATATTCAATACAATAAACAAAGCTCTCGGCACTGAAGGTGTTATGACCCCTGCTGAGTTCAACAGCGCATCTGCTTCCGACAAACTCATCAAGGGAATCATCACCCCGATTTCAGCTGCTCTCGACACATTATATAAAGCGCCTGCATCCTTCCTTCTTAACTTTGTTAAGGGAGTAAGCGGACTGCTTGATGATGAAAGCATTAAAGATATTGTTAAGTCGGTAACCGCCCCGATTAACAATGTTATAAACGGAGCTGCAACCTTCCTTTCACCTGCAGTTTCAAATCTTTCACCAACACTTGCATACATTGTTTCAACAATTAATCTCGACCTTACAGGCAAGCTTCCCGAAAAGAATATTGTTGTTTCACTTCTTAACAACATAGGATTTATCAAGAATCTTGTAACTATTCCCGAAATCAACTGGAATAAGCTTGCAACTGCAGAAGGACCTGAAGACGTTCTCCTTCTTGTTTACGGTTTCGTTGTTGACCTTGTTCTCAATTCACCAAGCATTCAGAACATTATCAACAGCCTCGCACCCGACATAACAGATATTTTGAAGAACCTTTCAGCTTCTGAAATTCTCAGAATTGCAAACGAGGTTATCGCGGTTGTTCAAAGCCCGACAGAGGCTTACTGGACCTTCAGCGAATATGCAAATAAGCTTACAGATAAATTTACTTATCCGGCAGGCATTTATGCTTCTGAGGCAAGCAAGGCAGTTGGCCAGCTCGACGACCTTGTTGAGAATGTATTCCCGCTTCTTAACGCTCTCGGCGTAACAGATATCAAGGGACTTAATGCTCTCATCAACGACAAGCTTTATACAAATGAAATTCTTACTAAGATTGCAAAAGCTCTTTACGGCGCACTCAGCAGCGGAACAGTTGCTCAGGTTCTCAGCGCAGTAAGCATGGATGTTTCACCTAAGGGCTATGCAAAATACTTAACTGATAAGAGCTACGGCAAAACCTTCTCAAGCGCTGCTGCAACTCTTAAGAAAGCAAAGAGCTGGGATAAGGTTAAAACTCTTAACTGGGGCTTCACAGACGGAAGCTCAAAGGCTCAGGAAGGCTTTATGAACGGTCTTGCTGCTGTTCTTCGCCCGCTCAACAATGTTCTTTCGGTTCTTCTTGCAGAAGGCAAGCTCGATTCCGATAAGCTCAACATTGAAGGCATTATCAAGGCTCTTGCATTTCAGGGTTCAACCACTTATGCTGACGACAGCGAATTCGGCGGAACAGTTGAATATAAACTCAAGAACGGCACATTTACTCTCACAGTAAGAAGTAACGTTCTTATGAGCAACGGCAAACCGACTGCAAGAAACGTTGTTAACATTGATGTTGCAAAAATCGTTAAAGATTTTGAAGAACTCTTCAGCGATGCAAACTTCGGAACAAACGGATATGAAAGCGCAATCATCCCGATTCTTGAAGCTTTCATGTGCAAGAATGTTAAAACCTACAAGCAGTATGTAAAAGACTACAAGAAGGCAAAAGATAACCTTCTTATCGATGTTCTCAAGCCTGTATTTGCTCTTGTTAAAGACGTTGCGGATAAGCCGTTTGATACATTGACAAAGATTCTTCCGAATGTTGCATACTTTATTGACAACAACGGACTTGCTCAGGCAATCGGCAATCTTCTTGCTCCGATAACCGCAAAAGACGGCGTCCTCGGAGTTCTCAAGAAGAACGGAATAGATGTTGACAAACTCATCAAAGACTTAACAGGAAAGAACCTCGGCAAGATAGTTACAGACGCTCTCGGACTTAAGAAAGCTAAATTCAACCTTGAGCTCAACAATCTTGCGGCAACAAATATTCAGGAAATCGTTGTTCCTCTCGTTAACAGTCTTCTCAAGAAGAACAAGATAGGAATAACAGTTCCCGATATCGACTTTGCAAAGCTTGCAAGCCACGGAACGCTCAAGACCGTTTCAAGCAAGGCAAGAAACGACAAGGGCAAGTTCACAACAAAGCAGATTAAAGCTAAGCAGGGTGAAGTTCTTGTTGCTGTTCTCAGATATGTTTCAGATGTTCTCATTAAGAACCATACAGGTCTTAAGAAGATAGTCACAAACATCGGTGCAATTAAGAAGAATGCAACAATCAAAAACGTTGTTTCCTCTGTATTCAACCAGATTGCAACAGCAGGAAAAGACGATATTGTTCGCGCTGTATTCTATTTGTTAACAGAAAGGTCAACCGACAGCTTCTTCGATTACAGAAACTTCAAGTATAAGGATGGCTACAAGTTCTCCTTCGGCAATATGGATGAAAAGTTCTGCCGCCAGCTTGCTCCAATGCTCGACGGACTTATCGGAGGCCTTCTTGAAGGCGGTCTTGCAGGACTTGTTGAAGAGAAGCTTTACACAGACAATCTTGTTGCTAAACTTGCAACCGGACTTTACGGTGCAGTTGAAGGTGTTAAGATTAACGATAACATCGGTTCTCTTACAAACCTTCTTGCAATGACGGATATTGATTTCTCAACATCAAATGTTGCAAGCCTTCTTACAAACAGCAAATACGGTCTTACCTATCCTGCAGCCGCTTCGGTAATCAGAAACGCAGGCTCATGGAAGAACGTTAAAGCTGAGTCACTTAAATTCGGCGTTAAAGACAGAGCATCCTTCCTCAACGCACTCGTTGCAGTTCTTCGTCCGATTTACGGAGTTCTTGATGTTCTTCTTAACGACGCGTCACTCAATCTCTTCGACCTTGTTAAGGTTCCCGGCTCAGACGGATACACCTCAACAATAGTTCCTCTCCTCGAGGCATTCGGAGTATATAATGTTAAAACCCAGTATCAGTACAGAGAAGATGTTTACAAGGCATATGATAATATCCTTCTTGATATCATCAATCCTCTTTGGGATAAGGTAGAAGATATTCTCAATGCACCTGTTGAGATGCTTGCAGATATCCTTCCGAACCTTTCACTCTTCTTTGCAAACGACGGATTACTTCAGATAGTTGATAACCTCTTTACTCCTGTTTCAGCTCTTCTTGAAGCAATCAAGCCGATAGCTGACATCAATGCAATTCTTAAGGCAGCAGGACTTGATGTTGCTAAGCTCCTTAAGGATAAGGTTGGGCTCAACCTTCCGAAATTCGATCTCTATGATCTTCCCGGAACCCTCAAGCCCCTTGTTGGCGCAGACAATGTTGTTGATACTCTCAACAGTGTAATCGGCAAGATTAAGATTAAGGGAACTCCTCTTGCTATTATTCTTCCCGACATTGACTGGTTCAAGCTCGCAAGCCACGGCAAGTTCGTTCCTAACGCAACATCACAGGCTGCAACCTACGGCGGAAGAATCGCTGTTATTTCCGACCAGGATGAAACACTCATTGCTGTTCTCAGATTCGTTATCCAGACCGTTAACTACAAGGGTAACTACGACGCAATAGTAAATCTCATCTCCGGAATCCTTGGCGACAGCGCAAGCCCGGCAGTTTCAGATGTTATTTCTCAGGTTCTCGGAATGCTCAAGGGTAACCCCGACGAAGTTATTGAACAGCTCGTTGATCTCCTTCAGCAATTCGCATAAACCAACAAAAAAAACTGTGTGCTTTTGCACACAGTTTTTTTGTTGGTCTTAAGCACAACTAAACCTCCGGTTCAACCGGGGGAATAAAAACGCTTTAGTGAAAGTAAAAAAGGCGAGCTAAAAGCAAGCCAAAGTAAATGCGCAGATTTGATTTCTTGGGACAACTGGGGACAGTCCCCAGTTGTCCCAAGAGTATATTAAAAGCTAAAAAAGTAGGGGACGGCGCCCTCGACGTCCCGCAATGGCAGCGTTCCAATTAATATAAAATAAACCGATTTTAAATATTGAAGTAATTTGATTTTTATGATAAAATATCACAGTTAAAAAACAACCGAGAAGTTGAGGTTAATCAAATGAAAAAAATAAAAGAGTTTTTCAGGGTATATGAATCCGAGGAAACAAAGGCAGTTTTTGAAAAAAACGAATATGAAGCCAACAAACTATCGTTGGTGGTTATTCTTTGGTGCGCTGTTATTCTGATTATTGCATGGGCTTTAAACAGCATGGACATATTTAAGGTTGCGAAAAGCCGTATGAATATTCTCACCATATCGGGTGTTACTGAATTTGCAATACCCATAGTTCTCTATTTTATCTACAAGGGCAGAAAACGCTGGTTAAAATATGTTATGGTTATAACGCTGATGGTTGTCTGCGCTCAATTGTTTGCCATTCTCAACCATAATGTTATCTTTATCACAATACTGGCAATTCTCTTGTCGACCAGGTATTGTTCCAAGGGATTTACAACGATGATTTCGGTTTTGTCGATACTGTTGTTAGCGGGAGCAAGTGTTTTGACTGTTCTTTACGGAATAGTTGACTTGAACTTCTATCCCGTTTTAGAAAACGGTACGATAATAAACATTCAGGATGGACTGCGCTCCTCTGTTACCGCATTGGGTATTAATACCTCTAAAGCGGTAATCAGCATGATAGTAAACGGCTTTATTCCAAGGCTTCTTGTGCTCTCTCTCATCAGCTTTATCTCTGTTTATATAGCTAAGCGCGGTCATGATATGGTTATCAGCCAGGATGAGATATCTCGGGCTTCCGCAAATGCTAAAGCCGAGCTGAACACTGCCACTCAGATTCAAAACGGCATGGTTCCCAATATCTTTCCCGCATT
>JAFUZY010000026.1 GCA_017476375.1 Eubacterium sp. | reverse complement strand
TCCATTTTTACAACAATTACAGAATCCAATACAAAACAAAACTGACACCCTTGGAACAAAGATGTCAGTTTGTTGCTTAAATCTTAATATTCTACCTTGGTAGTCTGTTTTTGTGCTGTCTGCACAATATGGGGCAGTTCAGAATTCCCCTTCCTTTTTTTTTATTTCTTAGTTGTAACAGTTTTGCTTGATGACCAAGCTGAATAATACTTTGTTTTTGAAACAGTCTTATATGTTCTGATTCTAACATAGTATTTCTTCTTTGCCGTTAATTTCTTAACAGTTGTTTTAACCGTGCCGTTCTTTGAAACGGTTACTGTTTTC
Organism: Eubacterium sp.; assembly: GCA_017476375.1. GTDB lineage: Bacteria > Bacillota > Clostridia > Oscillospirales > Acutalibacteraceae > Eubacterium_R. Next base: position 15,075 of record JAFUZY010000026.1, on the reverse strand, counting down.
TTGCCCTTTGTGAACTTGCTGTCGGTTGCATACTGGATTTCATAACCCGTTGTCTGAGTTGCCTGTTTCTTCCAGGTTGCAGTGAAGGATTTGCTTCCCGCTGTTACCTTTGAAAGCGTTGTTCCCTTTGGGTTAATCTTAAATGTTTTTGAAATTGTGCCCGAGTATGCGTTAATGCCTGTAATGGTAACAGTTGCTTTGCCAACATTCTTGTTATTTTTATAAGTAACCTTGTAATCCGTTCCGTTCTTAAGGGTTTTTGAACCGAGTTTAACGGTTAAGCTCTGGGTTAAGGCTTTGCCTGTGTATGTTTTATCCTTAATTTGCGAAACTGTTGCTTTTGCAAGGCTTGTTTTAGCAAGTTTAGCAATTGTTTTCGGCGTTCTTGAAAGCTCTTTTTTGCACTCTGAGCAATAAACAACCTCATCATATGAACCTGCTTTGTCATAGGTTGCCTTTACTTCGTTTTCTTTAACCGCCTTTGCAGGAATGTGGTTAACTGTTACAGGGATTTCGCAGATTGCGCCCTTATATTTAGCATAGTAAACATTTTTTGAATCGGGAGTCCAATGATTTTCCCACTGATTATCAAATAAATCAAGCTCACTTTGAGAGATTCTTTCGCCCTTATCGTTTTCAAGATAAACACCTATACCGCCAGAAGCGCCATCAAACTTAACGGTGAAAACAGAGCTTGTTGCATCTTTATAATTAACGGTTAATGTATCGCCAACCCAACCGTTCTGATAATCATAGAAGAAGAAATCCTTGCCATTGTTTTCCCATCTGCCGCCGTGATTTTCAGAAAGAATAAGTCTTTCGGGATTTGCGACGGTGTATGAAATGCTTTCAACATTGCTCTTTGCTATTGTAACAGGAACATTGCAGGTCTTTTCGCGATACTGAACAAAGAAATAGTTGTCTTCGCCGTTTACACTCCACGGTTTCATAAACTGATAATCGTAAACATAAATATCTTCCCGCGCAATAAGATCATTTCCGTTAGCAAAGTAGTATTCGCCGTCATTTTCATTCAGGGTGAAGGTATATTCAATATCCCCGGCTTCGCTGTCGTGGAGAATAAGTATATCCCCTGCCTCAAAGAAAGGAATCTCATATCCCTCATAGGTTGAGTCTGCCGACGGAAAATACATCTCTTTTTTATCATCTTCAAAGATAACAATTTCTTTTGCCTTAACAATATCAATTCCCGTTAAGGTGTTTTTAAGGATTGTTACCTTTATCGGATTTGAGCATATTCCGAGATAGCTTACATAGTACTCATTAACGCCGACTTTCCAAGGCTCATCCCATTGATTCGATTCAAGGCGAACATCGTCAATAACATCGCCGTCCTCAGCCGTAAAGGTGTTATGTCCGATTTTTTCGTTATAACCGAAGGTATAAAGCTTTTCGCCTTCTTCGGTGTAGTTAACTATCAGGGTGTCGCCATTAATAAAGCTTGGCTCGCTGTAATAGAAGAATTCGCCGTTATCCCAGCCCTGAGTGTTTTCGTAAATTACTGCGTTTTCCTTTCTTTGATATTCAATAGACTGAATAGGATTAACCTTAACAGTTGCAAAAAGAGTTGTGCTTCTTCCCGAATATGAAACGGTGTACGGATTATCATTTCCGATAGTCCAAGGATGATTTCTCTGGTCGGAATAAAACTCAACAGCTTCTTCAGAGATTACATCATTGCTTTCGTCAACAAATTCCCTCTGATATGTTTCATTGTTTGTTTTGCAGATATATTCCTTTGATTGCCCGCCCTTGTAGTTAACAGTTAAAACATCGCCTTCGTTTGCCATATGAATCCAGTATTCAAAAGTGCCGTCATTTTCATATCCTTCAGCTTCAAAAATATATTCATCAGCTCTTGCTCTTTGATATGAAATGCTTTCAACGGGATTTTCCTTAACTGTTGCAAAAAGGGTGTATTTCTGACCCATATATTCAACATAGAATTCGTTTTTGTTTCCGATTTCCCACGGAGTTTGATTCTGCGAATCAGAAATTCTGATACCGTCGTTTGTATCGCAGGAAATTATTTTTTCTCCGTCTTCACTTTCAAAAAACAACTGCCGGTCTTCTTCACTGCTTTTGCAGATATATCTTGTAGAGGTGTCACCCTCAAAAACAGTTAAAACATCACCCTCTTCAAATCTCGGATGTTCGTAATAATAAGCATTATCCCAGCTGTCATATCGGGTATTGCCTTCAATATATTCATCGCCTACCGCTCTTTTATATTCAATTGCGGTAACCGTGTTTTGAATTATTTCAACACTTACGGGACACTCTATCCCCGAATAAACAACCTTGTATTCATTGTTCGAGTCAGCGCTCCATCTTGCGTCACCCGGCTTACTTCTATAAAGCTCGTCACTGTTTTCAAGAATATTGTTATTTTCATCAACGAAATCATTGTAGTCATTGCTATATCTGTAAGCAGTCGGATTTTCATCACCGGCAAAGCAAACATAGAGCATATCGCCTTCTCTGAAATCTGGAATTTCATAATAATAGAACTTGCCGTTTTCATCCTCATCCCAGTGACCGCCTGTGTTTTCAACAATCCGAATCGGTGATTCAGAAACAAACTCAATCCACTTAACAGGATTCTGAATAACCTCAACGGAAACAGATTTGCGAACACCTTTGTATTCAATATAGAAATAGTTCTCGTTCCCGAGCTTAAAATGCTTGCCCGGTTGATTCTGCTCATTAATCATTTCAACATCATCATATGGGAAGGAATCGCCGTCGCCAACAAGATAAAACTTGCCTTCGCTGTCGTTATACTCAGCCGTGTAGGTATGCCTGTTTCCCAAATCGTCAATGATTGTTAAAACATCGCCCTCGCTTCTTCTGATGAAACCGTTGTAAAAATAATAGGATTCATCGTTCTCATCGGTGTCCCAATAGCCGTTGCTTTCATAATAAACAAAAAGCGGGCTGCTCGGGATAAACTCAAGGTCTGCAATATTTCCGTCATAGGCAAAAGCCGAAAACGGAATAAGCGATACCGCCATTATAAGCGATAAAACCAACGCTAAAAACTTTTTCATATCATATCTCCTTTCATAATTAGAAAAATTGATAGAATACCACAAGTTTAGTTTATCATAATGCAAAATATAAGTCAATCCTTAATCAAGGTTGACAAAAGCTGTTCTTAATGGTAGAATAGCTTCATCTTCGGAGGCTTAGCTCAGCTGGTTAGAGTACTTGCTTGACATGCAAGGGGTCACTGGTTCAAGTCCAGCAGTCTCCACCAAAATGAAAATCAACCCTTATGGGTTGGTTTTCATTTTCTTTTAAATAGCTGGACTTGAAACGGTTCGTTTGTGACCGCTGCCAGTGGCAGATAAAGGGAACAAAAAGAACTGCCGAACGGTCAAAATTTGTCGGCGCTCCAAGCCGATAACAAATTTTGGGCACCGTTGGTCGGATAGTCGTTACCTCTTATGTACCCTGTTTCGATAGTTGAGAAGAAAGTCCAGCAGTCTCCACCATAAAAAAACACGCAGTAATGCGTGTTTTTTTTACTATATTTGCTTGATTGAAAGGTTCCCGTCATCGCTGTATGAAAGCAGATAGCTTGCCTTTTCCTTTGAGCCGTTGTTATAGGTTATTTCAACCGTTAAGGTGTCCTGCGGAACCTTGCTGAAATGATATTCCCCGTTATATTCAATCTTGCTTGTATCGGGCGACCAGCCTGAATAAGCAATGTTTTCACTTTTTTTAAGAATATTCTCAAAGATATATTCCTTCGGCATTTTGCCTGTTTCATTAAAAACATCATGATAGGGATAAATCTTCTTCATATTTTCATTTGAAACAAGACCGTACCCACTTTTATAACCCGGGTAATTATCCTCTGCATATATATCCCAGAATGCGGCATATCCGCCCTTTGCAATAGCTTTTCCTTTAAAATATTCATCAAATTCGCCGTTTTTAACTCTTTTATTTATTTCCTCAGAGGTCATTGCGGCAAGATTCATTTTATCACCCACCTCTTTGGGAACAACAATATCATAAAGCATGGCGTTATTATTCAGGTATTCCGCCATATTAATATCATTTATCACAAGACTTCCGCTGATGCAGGAATACTTAACGCTTTTGATATTTTCACCGCTGATAACAAAATCACTGTCATACTCTGCATTTTCGCATAAAACCCATGCGCCCTCCTGCTCTTCCCAGCTGAGATGATGGCTTGGAAGAATAATTCTATTCTTATCAATTTGTTTGTATTCCGCATTCTCAGCAGGCTGAGCGGCATTAACAAGCATAACAAATTGGTTGTTATTATCAACAGGAGAAGGCTTGCTTTTTCCTAAATTCAGCGAAACAGCACTTATAACAACAATAGCACAAAGTACACCTGAAACGGCTGTAACCAAACCCTTGCGGCTTTTCTTTTTAGGCTTAAATACGGAAACCTTTTCATCCAGCCTTGTTTTAAGATATGCATCCGGGTGAATGCTGTTAATTGCCTTTTTGAAATCGTTTTTATTCATTTTCATAACCCTCCAGTTCAGATTTTAATAATTCTCTGCCGCGTTTCAATCTCATCTTAACTGCAGAATTGCTTATTTTCAGTGTTTGAGCAATTTCGGCAACAGAATAATCATAGTAATAATAAAGAATTATGGCTGATTTATACTTTGAATTGAGCTTTATAACGGCGTTCATTAAATCCATATGAAGCTCGTTGCTCACCCCTTTTTCAAAAATAATCGATTCATCAAACTCCGCTTGTTTCCGTGAGCTTTTTTTGAGCATATTAAGACAGGTGTTTTGCATCGTCCTTATAAGCCAAGCCTTTTCGTGGGAATCATTATTGAAGGAGGGCGATTTATAAAGGAGTTTAATAAAAACCTCCTGCATCGCATCCTCGCTGTCATCGGCATTGCCGAAATAACAAAAGGCTATTTTATAAAGCATATCGCCGTATTTATCATATTTCTCTGAAAATTCACCGTTCAGTTATCTCACCTCTTTCACCAATAAAACAATTTGCAAGGGCATTCGGTCACAATTAAGTCTCAATTTTTTGACGTAAATGGGGTCTGACCCCATTTACGTCAAAAAAAGTTAGTAATAGAGCCATTTTTAAAAATGACGTAGGTGGGGTCTGACCCCGTTTACGTCATTTTTCAATTTCAAAAAAAGAAAAGCGCAAAAATTCCCGAGAATTCGGTGTTCTCGGGAATTTTATACTAATATTTTAATGGGTGATGCGCACGAGGAGCGTTGTGCTCGCCGCTCCCTACAGAATATGTGTAAAAATACATGCGCGGTTTTGCCCTTTGTCTACAGTCAGGAAGCAGGCGAAAGCCTGCTTTTGCTTATTCGTAAAATCCGATATGCGAAAGGTTCGGCGTTCCGCGTGACTGACGGATAACGAGAAGAACTCCAACCGCCTCGCCCTTCATTTCAATTATCTTGTTCATCCCTATAACCGTTCCGTCGTATATCCTTTTATACTTTCCGTTTGATTTAAGGATATAAAGGTCAAATTTTTCAACACGCTGACCCTTTTTTATATCCTCTTTCAGAATACAGTATTTAAGCTTTTTCGGATTTGGAAATCTGAATTCTAGATAACCGTCGGTTTCCTTAAGCTCGCCGTAGTTTTTTTCATAAACGGGCTTTTCGGTTATTTCGCTTATCTTTTTTCCGAGGGATTTCAAAACCTTTGTTTCTTTTCTTGAAATAACGCCCCGGTCATTCGGCGGAACATTAAGCAAAAGAAAGCTGTTGTTACCGACTGAGTTAAGATAAATATCAAAAAGCTTCTTCGGGCTCTTGACCGTTGATTCATTTTCATCTGATGCAAACCAGCCCTTTCTGATTGAAACATCAACCTCGGCAGGATACCATGTTAAATAAGCATTTTTTTCAAGAACTTTTCTTGAGCCGAGGTCCTCATCCGAAGAAGATATTTTCAAAAGCTTTTTAGCGTCCTCTTCGCTCTGCTGAGAGTGCTTTTCAATCGTTTCAGCCTTGGTTAAAAACTCGGGAACAACGCAGTATTCGCTCTTTCTCGCCTTGCCTGCTTCGTTTCCTACCCAGCGAATGTCGGGTCCGCAGATGGAAATATTGGCGTTGGGCTGAAGGGTTCTTACTATTTTATAATACCTTTCCCAATCGTACTCGAACGCCTTTGCCTCGGCGCCCTTTGCACCGTCGAACCAAACCTCGAATATATCCCCGTAAAGGGTTAAAAGTTCGGTGAGCTGACGGCAGAAAAAGTCGTTATACTGAGGGGTTGCATAGCTTTTTTCGTGCATATCCCAGGGGGAAAGATATACTCCGAAATCCATCCCCTGCTTTTTGCATTCATCGGAAACGAGCTTAACAATATCCTCGGCAAACGGAGATTTCATAACATTGAAATCGGTTGTTCCCGTGTTCCAGAGGCAAAAGCCGTCGTGATGCTTGCAGGTTAGAATAACTCCCGTTGCACCCGATGCCTTAATGGATTTTATCCACTGCTCGGGCTTAATTCTGAGTATCTTAAAATCTGCGGCAGTCTCCTTGCCGTTGCCCCATTCTCTGCCGGTTGAGGTGTTCATTCCAAAATGCAAAAAGCAGTAGAATGGCTTTTTTGCATGCTCAATCTGAGCAGAGGAGGGCAAAACGGAGAGATAGCGTTCAACCTCTCTGTCATTCAAAGGATATTTGTTGTTATTCGTTGTCCAGTTTTCTTCAAGTTTAATCTTCATAATTTTACTATAATTGGGTGTGGGCAACGCCCACCCTCAATTCTTCACTCTTAATTATGCGAAGCATTAGTGTCCTGTTGTTTCGATAGTTCTTGTAACAGCCCTTTTTCCCGACTGTTCTATTCTTTTTCCGTTTTTACCGTTATTATTATGGCGGAAATAATCGTCTTTATCATTGATATTATGGCGAAGTTTCGAGGAAAGATACCAACATTCTTCCCTGAAATTCTTTTTGAAGGTGCAGGGTCTGTTGTTTTCAACCTCGTCATAAAGCCTTGTAACAAGAGAAGCACCGCTGTTTTTAACCTCGCTTGCCGCAAGAACTATAAGCCCTGCAGGAAGAGTTACTTCGCTGCCCTTCTTAACGTCAAGGGAGATAATCCAGTAATAAAGACCCTTTGCAAAAAGAACATCTCCGTTTTCGTCAAGTGAATGGGTTGCCTCAAATCCGAGGTGACCGTCTTTAACGAAAGCAGTCTCCTTGAAATCATATAAATCCCATCCTGCAAACGGTTTATCAATTGCATTAACTCTTTTAACTATATCTTTTCCGTCAACGGTGAAGGTTTTGTTTCCGTCGGTTTCAGCAGCGCAAAGAAGCATAAGCTTGTTTGCGTCTGATTTAACGGTTATTTTTGCGTTTCCGTCAGAAATAAGCGCCTTATCACCTGTTTTAAATTCTGTTCCGAAAACGCTGATTGTTTTTGGAACAAGCTCCTTCGGAAGAGCCTTGTTATCATCGTTAAATTCGAGATTAACGCTTACTGATTTATTCGCATAAGCCTTAACCTCCGGGTCCTTTAGTGTAAAGGCAAATGACTTTACTTCGTACGGCTTAAAATCACATATGAGCTTGCCGTTTTCAACTCTTGCTTCTCCCCTGTCTTCTTCGCTTGCCCATATCTCTCTCGCGCTTTCAATTCCGCTGCCAAGTGTAAAGGTGAAATTCTTTACATCCTTGTTTGCGCCCTCGTTGAAACGAACAACATATTCGCCGTTATCCTTATGATGAGCCCTCTTTAATGCTCTTATGATAACATCATTTGTGCTGACGCTGCCAAAGGAATAGTTTGTTTTAAGAACACCCTGATGCTTATCAAAAGCAAGCGCGGTAAGCGGTGAGGTAAAGAAACGAGCTTCAAGCTGAGTTTCTGCACCAACATCACCTTTGTGTGAGAAGATTGCATATGAATATCTGTTAAGACCAAGGTCCATCATTGACTGCATTGAGTCAATTCGATAATTCTTCTTTGGTGTATGAATTGCAGTTAAACGCAGGGTGTTATCGTTATATTTATCCCATCCGTATTTGCATTCGGAAAGAATTGAAATACCAAATTCGCCGTTTTTATCGGTTATATCAGCCCATTTCTGAGCAGGAACCTCAAACAGGGTTTCATTCATATTCTCTCTTTTAATTGCGCCGAGACCCAAATCAAAGGTTGCTTTTTCATTGCTTGCAGTGAGGGCAAAACGGTTTTTGCAGAGCGTTCTCATAGACTGCCATTCAATTTCATTGAACACCTCAACGGTATTTGAGCCGTCAGTTAGAGAAATATATGTTTTAAACTCGCTCTTTTTGTCCTTCTGCTTAACCTCAATTGCAACTCTTGCAGGTCCTGTTTCGGCAACCTTAACGGAAACAAGCTCCGGAATTCTGTCAGGCTCCTTATTTGCCTCGTCATAATTCATTTCCCATGCAGGCCAGTCCTTTGAGCCCGTATAGTTAAACAAACCAAAAACAATCGGAGCTTCAAGAAGTTCTCTTTCATCGCCCCCCTTATCAATAATTGAGGTAATATTTCCTCGCGTGTTAAGAGAAACAATGTATTTTTGGTTTTCCATTCCCCTTTCGTTAACGGTTAACGCACTTGGCAGTCTGCAGGGAGTGTCGGATTCACGCACATCGTAAACACGAAAGCCCATAGGCTCAAGCTCGGCAATAAAGAGGATTTCCGTAACGCCCTCCGCCTGCGAAATAACCTGAGATTTAACCTCCCTGCCCCTATCGTTGAAAACGCGAACATGGGGAGCGTTTATACCTCTGAGCTTAATGATTACAGGTCCGATTCGTTCAGCCTCAACCGCATTTGAAACCATAACCGGAATACCGGTGCAGAAATCGGATTTCATAAGTTTAGTCATACCTGCAAGGGAGGCTTCAATTTCACCCGAAAACTGATTCATACTCATGGCATAATCATTCCACGAACGCCTGTATGCTCGCTGAACCGAAGTTCCCGGAGTGTCGTCGTGGAACTGATGGGCAATGATTCTCTTCCATGATTTTTCAAGAACGGCTTCGTTATATGCGGATGCGCCGAAGTATTCGGCAGCAACCGAAGCACGCTCTGCAATGTCTGCAAGCTCCTGAGCTCTTGCGTTCCAACGCTTTCCGATTGCTCTTGATGTATATCCGCCGACGCCGTGATTTTGCATAATAAGCTCTGTTTTCCATGTTGGGAGCTTATCCTTAACCTCATCGGGAAGGCTGCTGTCAATGTCTCTGAAAATCTGGTCAGCCTTTGCCGCAACAACTTCAATATCCGAGGAATCATTCTTTTTGATTTCCTCTTCAACGAATTTAACGCTTGCCTCCTCGGGTGAGCCTCCCCTGTCGCCTATTCCGTGGAAAAGATAGGTCCAGTCAAAACCATACTCCTCGTTCTTTTTTAATTTATCAAGAACAAAATCCCAGTCGCGAAGCTTAGTTAAAGTGAAATAGTAATCGTGTGGATTTGTTGAGGCGTAGATATAGTTTCCGTCGACGCCGTACCACTTTCCTATATCAAACGGAATGCCGTATGCGCCGCCCCATCCGAGTTTCTGCGTTGTAAATCCCATCAAATGAGAATGAAAAGCAATTGAAGGAAGCGCCCAGCCAAATCCGAAGCAGTCGGGCAGGAAAATATCGCAGGAACGCTTTCCGAAGGTTTCATCAAAATATGTGTTTCCGATAAGAATATTTCTGAAAAGTGCCTCGGGTGACGGGCAGTTAACATCGCCGTTTTCAAAAGCGGAACCGGTTACATTCCATCTGCCCTCTTCAACATATTTTTTAAGCTCTTCAAAAAGCTCGGGATAGTATTCCTGCATCAGCTCATAGCGGTATGAGCCTTCAAATGAAAAAGTATAGGTCGGGTATTTTTTGAACAACTCAAAATTATCAACAAGGGTTTTATATATATACTTGCTGACGGTTGTTTCAAAATCCCATGACCAGATTGTGTCAAGATGCGAAGTTGCAACGGTGTAAACCTTTTTCTTTCCCATAGCATTTACCTGCCTTATATTCTTTATCGAATATAAAATATCATAATTAAATTAATATTAAAATGCTATATTTCAATGAGTTTATTAGAATTATCACTATAATTAGTCAAACGGATTCTCCGTTTTATACGGAAGCCCTTTCGGCTGATTATATGCAATATCGGCAATGCCAAGATATTTGAAAACTTCAAAAAGCGCTCTACCGTAGTGACCGAAAGCAACAGCACCGTGGTGGGGATAATGCTTTTCAATCAGAACATGGCGATAGAATCTGCCCATTTCGGGTATTGCAAAAATACCGATTCCGCCGAAAGAGCCTGTTGGAACATCAAGGATTTCACCCTCGGCAATATAGCTTCTGAGGTTGCCCCGGCTGTCGCACTGCAAGCGATAGAAGGTTATATCCCCTGCTGCAATATCGCCTTCAAGAGTTCCCCTTGTAAAATCAGGGTCAGAGCCTTCGGGTTCAAGGAGTCTGTGCTGAATGAGCTGATATTTAACTGCCCTGTCGGCGCACATCTTGCACGAAGGTGTGTTTCCGCAGTGGAATGCCATAAATGTATCTGTTAAAGCATAATCGGTTTTGCCCTTGATTTCCTTTTCATAAAGCGAAGCGGGAACGGAGTTGTTAATATCAAGCAGAGTAACCGCATCGTTTGAAATGCAAGCGCCGATATATTCAGAAAGAGCACCGTAGATATCAACCTCGCAGGCAACGGGAATACTGCGGGAAGCAAGGCGTGAGTTAACATAGCAGGGCTCAAAGCCGAACTGCTCAGGAAAAGCGGGCCAGCATTTATCTGCAAAAACAACATATTTTCTCGCACCCCTGTGTTCCTCAGCCCAATCAAGCAGTGTCAGCTCAAACTGAGCCATTCTCGGCAGCATTTCGGGATATTTGTTGCCTTTAACTCCAAGCTCAGCAGCCATATCCTCGCAAACAGCAGAAATTCGCTCATCATTTTCGTGAGCCTTATATGCAACAAGCAAATCAAGCTCGCTGTTTTCCTCAATTTCAACGCCGATTTCATAAAGGCCTTTAATCGGAGCGTTGCAGGCAAAGAAATCCTGCGGGCGTGGACCAAAGGTAATTATTTTAAGATTGCGAACACCGATAACAGCCCTTGCAATCGGGATAAACTCATCAATCATTTTTGCAATATCGTCAGCCGTTCCAACAGGATATGAGGGAATATATCCTTCCAGATGGCGCATTGCAAGATTATATGAGCAGTTGAGCATTCCGCAGTAAGCATCTCCCCTGCCGTTTATTAAATCGCCGTCGCCCTCTGCTGCGGCAACAAACATAACGGGGCCGTCAAACTTTTCGGCAATAAGCGTTTCAGGCGTTTCGGGTCCGAAATTGCCGAGAAAAACAACAAGTGCGTTGCATTCTTCAAGAGTAACGTCTTTAACCGCATCAAGCATATCAAGCTCGTTTTCAACGGTTATCGGGCATTCATAAATCGCGCCGTCATAAGCATTAACTATTGCCTCTCGTCTTTTCTTTGAAAGCTCAATCGGAAAGCAATCCCTCGATACTGCGATAATGCCAAGCTTAACTTCAGGTATGTTTTGCATAATTTTACTCCTTATAAAAATCTTTTAACGCAGGATATAATTTTCTGTATTTTTTATACTTCTCATCATAAATATCGGCTAAATCGGGGTTTGGTTTAACCGTATATTTTATAACGGGTTCAACATCCTTGCCCGATGCAAGAATTGCTCCGCCGAGCGCAGGACCTTCATTTTCAATTATATCAAGCTCAATGCCAAGAATATCTGAAAGAATCTGCATCCATTTTCTGCTTCTTGTTCCGCCTCCGCAAACGGTCGCCTTTTTTATTTCCTTCGGGCAAAGGGCTATGCAGTCTTTAATCGCAAATGAAACGCCTTCAAAAACGGCTCTTTGCATATCTTCTCTTGTTGTTGAATGGGTTATGCCAATGAAAGCACCTTTAGCATCGCCATCGTTATGCGGGCATCTTTCGCCCGACAAATAGGGCAAGAAGAAAAGATTATTTTCGCTGCCCGTTTCAACATCATAATCACTTTCAAAAACAGTTTCATTGAGCCATTTGTTGCAGCTTGCTGCCGAAAGAATACAGCCCATAAGGTGATATTTTCCGTTTGCGTGGCAAAAGGAATGAAGCGCAAGATTTTCGGTTTTTATGTAGTTTTCGCTCGGAATAAAAACCGTTCCGCTTGTTCCGAGAGAGATATTGCATTGCCCTTCCTTCACCGTGTTTGTTCCGATAGCCGCAGCGGCATTATCGCCTGCACCTGCTGCAACCCGACAATTAAGAGAACAAATCTTCGTTTTTCCTATAACATCATAGCTTTCATAAACCTCAGGAAGATAGTTCTCATCAATACCGAGAATATCAAGCATTTCCTTTGACCAGCATCTGTTTTCAACATCGAAATAAAGCGTTCCCGAGGCATCGCTTACATCCGTTGCAAAATTGCCTGTCAGCATAAGATTAATATAATCCTTTGGCAAACAGATTTTTTTGCATTTTTCAAAAATTTCGGGCTCGTTTTCCTTAACCCAGAGGATTTTAGGCGCAGTAAAACCCGCAAATGCGATATTGCCTGTTAGTTTGTGCAATCTCTCTTTGCCGATAACATTATTTAGATAATCGGTTTCTTTTCCCGTTCTTGTGTCGTTCCAGAGAATTGCAGGGCGCAAAACATTGTTATTCTCATCAAGCATAACAAGTCCGTGCATCTGACCGCCAACGCCAATTCCCTTAACGCTCTTTTTATCAATTTCAAGCGTTATTTCTTCAATTCCCTCGCAAACGGCATTCCACCAATCCTTTGGGTTTTGCTCGCTCCGGTTAGGCTTTGGAAAGCTCAGCGGACACTGCTTTGAAACGGTTTTGATAATATTCATATTTTCATCGGTTAAAATCAGCTTAACAGCCGATGTTCCGAGGTCAATTCCAATATAGTGTTTCATTTTTTCATAACTCCAAATAGTTTTGAAAACACATTACTAACTATTATAGAAGCTTTTCAATGCCTTCAGTTGAATATTCCTCGCCCTTTCTCTTCTTATCGAGCTGAACCATAAGAGCGTTGAAACGATTTCTTGTCATCGGATAAATAACAACCGAAATGATTGATATGAGAAGGAAGATTGCAGGGAAAAGCGTTGAAATGTTTTCCATTCCGTTAATTATCTTTGAGTCTGTTACAACGGTGAAAAGCGATTCTTTTCCTGCAATATCATTTGAGGAATCATAGCCGTATGCCGAAAGCAGCATTCCTGCCATAAGTATTCCGAAAGCTGAGCCGAATTTCTGAACGAGCTGAGGAAATGCGGTTATTATTGATTCCCGTCTTTCGCCGGTTTTAAACTCATTGAGTTCAACAAGGTCGTAGCCCATTGAATAAAACAGCGTCCAGAAGGTTCCTGCGGCTAAACCGAGTGTTGCAGGGCTTAAGATACACATAATCTTAAACGAGCCAACCGTGAAATCAAGACCGAGAACTTTAATAATAATCTCGCCTACAAATGCAATGCTCAAAAACAGTATTGTTGCAAATCGCCTGTCCTTCTTCTCGGCAACCTTTTCAACAATCGGAACAACTGCCGCCATCGAAATAACAAGAGTTATAATAACTATTGCAATTCCCGTATCATAATCCATTCCGATACAATCAATAACCATATATGTTAAGTTCGACTGAATCATTGATGAGAAAACAAGATAGAAGAAAACAAAAATCAAAAACCACTTTGTCGGCTTAAGCTTAAGTATATCGCCGAATGCCCTGAAGGTTGAGCCGAGAGTAACCTTTTCGTATTTAGCTTCCGGAAGCTCTTTTTTCGGCTCATAAATTCCCTTGAGCGAATTGCAGCAGATATATCCGAAAAGAACCGCAATAATGCTTATTATTGCCGCTATAACGGCATATGAATTGCTCTGGAATCTTTTTCCGAGAAGAACGGCAACCGTTGGAACAAGCGCAGGAAGAATGTTGCCGAGTCCGACTGCAAAAGCATTCAGAAGCGAGGACAGTGAACGAATCTGAGTTCTTTCATCGTAGTCTTCAGTTAGCTCTGCAACAATTGCGTAATACGGAATTGAATAAAGGGTGTAGAATATCCAGATAAGCATTGAAAGGAATGTGTATATCAGAATTTTAACAACCTGCGAGGAAAATCCTGCGCCGATACTCGTCCACGCGATAACGGAAATAACCGCCAGGGGCAGAACTGAAATTCTCATAACACGGCGTTTATCAACCCCGGGTCTGTCGGTATAATTGCCGATAAGAGGGTCTGTCACCGCATCCCATGCTATTGAGATAAATATGATAATTGCACTGTATTTCGGCTTGATGCCAACAATTTCATTGAGAAAGGTTAAATAATATGTGTAAAACATATTATATATAAGCGATTCAGTGAAAATACCAAAAGCATAGCCGAACTTTTTCTTTTTGCTGATTGTTTGTTTCATAATAACCCCTCCTGAAAATTTTTTTCAATTAAATTATAGTCCTTTAAATTTCGTTTTTCAATTAACAAAATATTAAATAAATTGTCCCCTTAATTTGACGTTTGGGTTGACCAACTGATGGGAAGAGGCGAAACACCTCATCCACCGCAGGCGGTCCCCCTTTTGCTAGCGCAGACGCTCCCCTCTGTCAGCGCGAGCGCTGACATCTCCCCGTTAAGCGGGGAGTACCTCAAGGGGAAGGTGTGAGGCTTTTCGTTCGCCGATAATATAATCGGAGCGTAGCGAACCGAAATTTTGCACTTTGCATTTTGCATTATGCATTTATATAATCGGGTGCGGGTGTCCCGCCCGAAATTCTTAATTCTTAAATCTTAATTCTTAATTCGCGCAGCGTAGCCCGCCCTCAATTCATCATTCATCATTCATCATTCGCGAAAGCATTTTTCGCGCATCCCGTCGCCGGTTCGAGTCCAGAAACCATAAAAAATAGAAGCACAAAAGTGCTATCCCCACTTACAACTATTATGTTACGACTACGACCAAAAGTAACAGGGATGCTTCAAAACAGTCCACCGGACTGT
>JAFUZY010000025.1 GCA_017476375.1 Eubacterium sp. | reverse complement strand
ATCCGTTGCCTTTTGTTGTACCTTGTTTTAAAGTCTTGAACCTCGTTATATGTGAATCCTAAAAGTTCACCAATTTCTCTTAAACTCTTTCCGTTAGTCCACAGTTCGATGATTTCATTTTCATATCTACTGATATTTCTAGATTTCCTTGCCATAAAAAATTCCCCCTATGATAGTCTTTTCCATTCTACCATAGGGGGTCTGTTTTTTCTATTGTCTACTTTTTACGGACTTGTTCATTCCTCTTCCTTGTTTTTATGAAAATTTTTCCGATATTGAGGTATCGTTTAAAAATGTGTTGGCGTTATAGAGCCAAAGGATATCGGCAACATTTTCTTTTTCAATTGTGTGCTGAATGTTTTCCGTGTAGTATCTCGGGTCAACGATAACGATTTTTTTATAATACGGGATGAGCATCGGCAGAAGGCTGTTTGCATATGAATCCTTTATAACCATTAAAACCTTATCGCTTTTTGATTCGCTTTCAATTATTACCTCGGAAAAATTTCCGCCGAAGAAAACGTCGTATTTGCTCTTTTCACTGAGCTTTTTTTCATCATAAACCGAGCGGGTTACTTTGTTTTCATTAACATATGTTACAGTGTAGGGAACTTCGGGGGCAACGGCAGGAATATAAATTGTGTCTTTTGCGCTGAATATTCCCGAAGAGGAGGCAAGTGTTCCCTGAAAAGAATTTGTTACTGCAAGATTCTTGTATTTATATGCCTTTGAATCAAGTTTTAATGCGCTTGCAATCTCATTAAAAGCAATATTTGCCGCGTCGGCTGTCCAGTGGTGGTCTGTTTTATAATAGAGTTTCTCGGGCTCCTTTGCTTCTTTCAGCGGAGTGCAAAGGTCGATGCACTTAAATCCGTTTAGGTTTGCATAAAACCTTTTAATCTGATCCGTCTGGTTCTGCGATGGAGCGTTCATAGGAAGATAATTGCTTAATATTTCACTTGCATTCGGCGCAATTGCAACATAGTGGTTCAACTTTTTATTATTTCCTCTGAGCTCGTTCATCGTTTTTGCGGTTTTTTCGATTCTCTCTTCATTATATGCCGCCGGCTTTTCAAAAAGGAAATGGTGTTTGCCGATATAAACTCCGTTTATTTCTCTTTTTCCGAAGAAAACGTCTATCTTTGTTCTTGTGCTGATCAGAGAATCCCTGAAAACAAACTGGTCGGAAATATATGAATCGGCATCCTGCATAAATCTTCCGTCTTTTATTGCCGAAAAGCTGATAACCGGTTTTGATGCAAGATAGCGGTTTTCGTTTTCGCTGTATTCCCTGTCTTCTCCCGTTATTGAAAGAATGCTCAGAGTGAAAAGCAGAATTGTTGCAAGAAGCGCAGATATGAGCGCATAGAGGTTGTAATCCTGTTTCGTAACTTTTTTAGTTTTTCTTTCGTTGTTATTATTATCGTTCATATTAAAATCTGAAATACAAAAATGGGTTATAGGTTTCACTTATCATAAATATTATGCAGATAATCAGCAGCAGGGGAGCTGCAATTATTTTAACTTTGCTAAGCTTGTTTTCATCAAAAATACTTGTTAATTTCTTATACATCGGAACCGAACAGAAGCAGCCGATAAGAATTAAAGGAATATTCGTTAAGAAAAGATATGCTCCGTCTGAATCAACCGGCCTTGCGCCGCCGAACATAATCCTGATATATTCGAGCGCCTCGCTCAGGTTAGCCGACGAGAAAAGCACCCAGCCAACCATAACAATAATCATTGTTATGGCTCTTTTTGCAGTATTTGGTATTTTTTCAAGGGTGTTTTTGAATATGTATTTTTCAAGGATTAAAAGAACGCCGTAGTAAACGCCCCATGCGATGAAATTCCATGCTGCGCCGTGCCACAGCCCCGTTAAAAACCAAACAATTAAGAGGTTTAGGATAACACGGGGAGTGCTTTTTCTGTTTCCGCCGAGGGGGATATAAACATAATCACGAAACCACGACGAAAGCGAGATGTGCCATCTTCTCCAGAAATCGGTTACCGAGGTTGCCATATAGGGATATTTAAAGTTTTCGTTAAAACTGAATCCGAATATGCCGCCAAGACCTATTGCCATATCCGAATATCCTGAAAATCAAAATAAATCTGAAGGGTGTAGCAGATAATTCCTATCCAGGCAGTTAAAATGCTCATATTCTCATTTCCTGCCTCCTGAACGCTCGTATAAACTGCGCCGAGGGTGTTTGCAAGAATGAGTTTTTTGGAAAGACCGACAATAAATCGGTTCATCCCCTTTGAAAATTTGCTCCAGTTTTCTTCACGGTTTGAGAGCTGCTCGGCAATATCCTTGTATTTAACAATGGGACCTGCAATAAGCTGCGGGAAGAGCGAAACATAAAGAGCAAAATTCAGAATGCTTTTCTGAGCCTTGATTCTATCATTATATAAATCAATTATATAAGACATTATCTGAAAGGTATAAAATGAAATACCGACGGGAAGCGGAAGGTTGAGCGGCTTTAGCTTTATTGATAAAAGTGAGTTAAGATTTTCAACAAGGAAGTCGGAATACTTAAAGAATCCGAGAACTGCAAGGTTGAAAACAATTGCGAAAACAAAAAGCGATTTTGCCTTTTTGCCCTGCTCGCTCTTTTTAGCAAATGCCATATCCCTGCCAACAATAAAGTTGAAGCAGATGCTTATAAGCATCAAAAAAATATAAACAGGTTCGCCCCAGGCATAGAAAACGAGACTTGCTGTTAACAGTATGAAGTTTTTAACGGCTGTTTTCTTCGTTATAACCGAGCCGAGAAGAAAGTATAAAACGATAGTTATCGGAAGAAAGATAACTAAAAAAATTGCGGAGCTGAAAACCATTTATTTATATGTCCTTAAAATTAGTTGTTTGATTTTATAATGCGTTCCTGAATGCGTCATAGAGCGCGTCGGCATTTTTTGCCGTGCAATAGAAAACCGTGTTTCCGCTTGATTCGATTATGCAGTTGCCGAGAAGTGAATATTGCTCGGGAGCATAGCTTTTATAAAGATTCCTTCTGTCGTTTACACGGCTTTTGATAGCAGTTTTAAACTCGCCTGCGTCGTCTATGTCCTGAAGTTTGATTATAAGCAGCTCTGAAACATCCATTATATTGTCGTTTGCATAATAGGCGATGCCCTCGGTTTTTGATATGTCGAATCCGAATTCCTTATATGCGTCGGCGTTTGTTTTTTTAGTCATCTGACCTTTTTGCATTGCACTGTAAACAGGCGATGAAATCTGCTCAATGCTTTTCTTTGTTCCGCCTGAACGCGAAGCACAGAGCGCTATAATGAAAACAAGCAGCGCGATAATGCAGATTATTTCGGCAATAAGATATTTTTTCTTTGTCAATTCTAACTTTTAACCTCCGTGTAAACATAGGGAAGATACTGTTCGGTGTAAAAGGATGAAAGGGGATGAATACCGTCGGCATCATAGTAGTTTTTATCGGCGTTTTTCCAAAGAGGAGTGAAATCAAGATAATGAACGCCAACCTCTTTCGTCATCTCTTTTAAGAGTTCGTTGTAATAATCAATATTAACCGTATACGGCTCGATTTTGTGTGCCTTATCAAGAACGGGGAAGATGCTGTCAACATAAATCACAGTGTCGGGCAGCTTTTTCTTCAGCGTTTCAATGCATTTTTTATAGCGCGCAACAAAATATTTTGCGTTTTCCTTCTCATCAAGCTCGTTTTCGCCGTAATGAAGAATAAGGTATTTAGGGTTTGCTTTAACTATTTCATCGGTTGTTTTTTCAAGATATTTTGTTCCGACTCCGATTTCCGCAATAACCTGTGAGCTATCGAGAATTCCGTATTCGTTAATCGCCTTAACAAGGCTGTCGCCCGAGATTATAATATCGTTGAAGGCAGCTTTGAAATTTCCGTCTTTAATTATTGGGGATTCGGTGGTTTTTTTGTTCGCCCTGCTGCTTTTTTCGCCTTTTTTTGAAGAGGGTTTCTGAGCGGTTGTTTTCTTCTTTGAAGTTGATGAAGAATTAAGCTTTTCAATGTATGAAATGCCTTCTAAAGTGCTTATTTTAGCCTCTTTTTGGGGTATTAAGGTAAATAAGAGGCGAGTGGACATAAGTCCAATCGCCACTGCAACAATAAGCAAAATCGCCTTATTGAGTTTGTTTTGCATTCTGTGCTCCTGTGATTGCTTAAAAAAGGGTTCTTTTTTGCGTCTTTTTGACTGTAAAAATATTATAAACCGACTACAAAAAAAATCAATAGAAAATTACAAAAAAAATACAATAAATTACAAAATATTTTCAGCCTCTTTTTTGTGTATTTTAACATATTTTTCTCCCGCCTTCTTTTATTCTGCCAAAAGGAGAATAATTCCACGGCTTATGGATTGATTGAACGGGCTGTCTGCATTATAATGGGGGTGAGGTGAGAGTATGGATAATAAAAAGATAGGAAGATTTATTGCAAAGCTCAGAAAAAACAAAGAGTTAACTCAAAGCGAGCTTGCAGATAAGCTTAATATAAGTAACAAAACGGTGTCAAAATGGGAAACAGGCGAGGTGATGCCCGATGTTTCGGTTTTGTGTGACCTTGCCGATATACTCGGTGTTACGGTTGATGAGATTTTAAACGCCGAGCTGAAAGAGGAAACAAGAATAAAGGTTGAAGAGGTTGCTAACGAGAAAAACCTGCTTAATATATACCACATCTGCTTTTTGATTTCCTGTTTTATCTGCAGTTTCGGAGCTCTTCTCGGCGGGTTCTATGAAACATATTGCATTTTTGCTTTCAGAATTCTTTTCTATACCCACTGGGAAATAATCTTTGCGGCGGTTGCTTTCTTCTGCGTTGTTTTCGGAAATCTTCTGTTTTACATAAGCGCTCTGAGGCTAAATGTTATTTATCCTAAAGAAAAAATAATTAAAATGTCGCTTAAAAAGGCGATAGCCCTTGCGTTAATCAGCGCAGTTTTCCTGCTCGCATTTATAATCAGAATAATAATATTGTAAAACAACTAAAAAGGGGAAAATATGACAAAGAAGAAACGCAAATGGATTATAATAGTTGCGGTTGTATTAGTTGTTCTCATTATTGCACCTGTCATTGTTATAAAAAGCGTATTTGGTTTTAAATCCGACGATATATCTTGGTTCAGCGTTCGGGCATATCAAGGAGATAGAATAACCATCAATATGCATATTACAATAGACGGAGAACCTGCCAAACTAAAGAAAAAGGGAACAGTCTTTCATCTGAAAAGCAATAACGGATTTCATACATTAACTGACAGGGCAAATGATTATGGTAACTATGAGTATTCCTTTATAATCAAATGCAACGATGGAAAGTCCATTCCTCTTAATATTATAGTTAATCATTGGGATTGGTGGCAGATAGTTGAAAGCGATTTGTATATTGATATAGATACAAAATCAAATTCATACAAAACGCACGAAACATATTGCTATACTGCAGAAAACCCGATATACCATTATAAAAACGGAACGGAGCCTGAACAGATAGTTGAAGGTATTGAAAATATAGAAATATATGCAGGATGTAAAGGGTGAAAGCAATAAAGATAATAGTTACAATATTATTGTTGTTACTTGCAATAGGAATAATAACATATTTCATTTTTGCAGTACGAAGCATTGCATAGAAAAAGCCAAAGGGATTGCCCCTTTGGCTTTTTAGAATCCGTAATCTAGTTTAAAAAGAATATTCTCTTCCGTATCATAATAATAGATAAACGCACCCTTTTTTGATTTGTTGTAGCTTTCAATATAGTAGTAATCGTCGTTGGACATGCGTCCCGAAAGTAAGCTTGTGTCAAGCGGTCCTTTGTCTTCGCTTATATCTGACTTGAAAGGTCTGAACACCGCTTCGGGCTCATTGCTGTTTTCGTTAGTTACTTCTTTAAAACAGCTGTTGAGCCTTGGCATTTTATCGTATTTAAAATAACTGAAAAAAATCCAGTCGCCTGCGCCGTAGCTTTGAAGTCCGTCTGTTTGAACATATCCGCTCGGAATCAATTCATCGTCGCTGTTATCAGGCTTAGACATATTGAAAATAGTTAAGCCTCCAAAGGCAATGCCTCCAAGAACAATAGCAATTCCGATTACTGAGCTGACAAAAATGTATAAACTTATTAATACAATAACTAAAATCTTTGTAGCTTTTTTCATCAAACCACCAACCAAAATGTATATTTTTCACTTCATATATAGCATTAAAATTATCGTTTGTCAATAATTTGTTGAAAAGAGGGCTGGCTATTTGATTAATCTACGGTTAGAGAATTATTAGTCGGCTAACAAGATTCTGCGTCGCGATTTAGTGGCGCAGGTTCTTGTATTAATGTGAGGACTTCCCGACTATCAAAGTTGGTAAGAACTTCAAGGTTATGAAATCCGCTTTTATTGACTGGTGCAGGGAACGGAGAGTATAATGTTGAAACAATTGTCCTATTGTGATATAATTAAGCAGAGGTGATTTGTTTGTCAAAGAAAAAGAAAACACTGACAATTATTATTTCAATACTTATCGCAACATCAATGCTGGTAGTTTCAGTAGTTTATTATTTCTTTTATGATATTAGTCGTATTAAAGGCGAAGAACTTATAGCAAAATCTGCTTCACCAAATAATACTTATACTGTTGAAGTTTATAAGAACAATGGTGGAGCAACAACGGATTGTGCAGTATTATGCGTGCTTCATTATAATGACGAAAGCAAAAAGGACAGAAACATTTATTGGGATTATCACTGCGATGATGCAAATATTGAATGGACAGATGAGGATACTGTTGTTATTAACGGTAAAACAATAAATGATGTTACAAAGAATAAATACGATTTTAGGAATGAATAATTTGACAGCCTCGGCAAGTGCCGAGGCTATTTTTTTTGGTTGCAAAGCGGTTGGCAAGCGGGTGGCGTTCAGGCAAACTCAAGTCAACTAATGGCAACCGGGGTAAGCCATTGAGGTCTTTACAGAATCCTGTCGCAAGTTCAAGTCTTGACACAGAACTATCCTAGAATTCTTCGAAACAGTCCCCCGGACTGTTTCTCTGTCGAGCTTTGCCGTCTGTGACGGCAAATTCTCCGAATTCTGACGCAAGTTCAAGTCTTGACTCCGATAACAAAATGAGGATAGTCCGAATGGACTATCCTCATTT
>JAFUZY010000024.1 GCA_017476375.1 Eubacterium sp. | reverse complement strand
GCAGCCCTCTGCCTTGTATTCCTTGAATTTCTTATCGCATACTGCAAGTAAATCTCGGTATTCCTGCGGGGTCATACTCGTATCAAGTTCGCCGCCCGATGGAACATAACGCGAAAAAGCAAAGATATTTACGCCTGCTTTAACAACCGCGTCAATTATTCCCGGGACTTCCATTCTGTTCTGATTTGATACGGTTGTCATAATCACGCTTCGGATACCTGCGCGGTTAATACAGCCGATTTTTTCAAGCGTACAGTCGTATGAACCGGGCTTTCTGAACCAGTCGTGTGTTTCACGAAGTCCGTCAAGAGATAGCTGATATTTCTGGCAACCAAGCGCCTTTAATTCACGGCACACCTGATCGTTGAGATGAAAGGGATTTCCCATAATTGTAAACGGGACGCCGTGTTCGTGAAAAAGTTCCAGCAGTCGCCAGAAATCGGGATGCAGTATCGGGTCGCCTCCCGTCAAATAGAAATACGGAAGTCTTCCGTACACTTCACAGAAATCAAGGCAGTTATAAAAGGTTTCTTCCATCTGTTCCCAGTTCATACTGTCAAGTTTTCTGCACGGGTCACCTGAAAAAATGTAACAGTGCTTACACCTCTGGTCGCACTCGTCAGTGATATGCCATTGAAAAGAAAAATACTGTTTCATAATCTTATACCTTTTATATTAATCGGAAAACCGAATTGTTATTGAGGTTTCCCGACAGGAAAACCCATCGGGAACATTTTTGGGGATTTTAAGGAATTATTCCTTATCACCTGCACCGCAGGCAGTACCGCAGGCTGCGGGTTTCTCGTCAGCCGCACCACAAGCAGCAGGAGCCTCATCGGCAGCACCGCAAGCAGCAGGAGCCTCGTCGGCAGCACCACAAGCAGCAGGAGCCTCATCGGCAGCACCGCAGGCAGCAGCCGCAGCTTTTGTTTCCTCGTCCTTTTTACCCCATCCGAATAAATTAGAAAGTGCCATAGCATTTTCCTCCTTGAAAATGTCAGACTTTCCGTCTGCAATTTCATTATACGAAACGACGCTTTTGCCCACAAGTACGCACTTTTTTATTAGGTAGTTACTTTTTTGTAAGTAATTGACAGACGCAGTGCAATACATTATAATTTTAGTGTAACAAAAGAAAATGAACTAATGGGAGGGTACATATGAAAACAAAAGACGAATTACCGGATTGCCCCGTAGCAACAACGGTACAGTTAATAGGTAATAAATGGAAACTGCTTATTATCAGAAACCTGCTCGTCCGCCCATGGCGTTTTAACGAGCTTCACAAGTCGCTTGACGGTATCAGCCAGAAGGTGTTGACAGACAGCCTGCGCCAGATGGAAGCGGACGGCATTATCACAAGAACGGTTTATCCCGAGGTTCCTCCGCGCGTTGAATATGCACTCTCTGACCTCGGCGAAAGCATGCGTCCAATTCTGATGTCTATGCAAGAATGGGGTAACAATTACAAAGAAAATCTTATTAAATAATTATAACCACCCGGTTAACGGGTGGTTATGATTTTCTCATCTTATGCAGTGAACTTGATTTTCTTTGTGTCATTACTTGAATTCTCAATCACACTTTTCAGCTTGTTCACTGCGTTTTTCTACATATTGTCAGTTACGTGCATAATATTAGAATAAATATGAAGGCGGTGATGTAATGCACTTTAACTATTGCCCGAAATGCGGTAGCAAGCTAATCAAAAAAGAAGCAGGCGACGACGGACTTATTCCGTTTTGCACCGCCTGTAACGAATACTATTTTGATATTTTCCCGAGCTGCGTAATTGTGATGACCTATAACGAGTTTGACGAGATTGCACTTTGCAGACAGGGATATATGTCAGATATATATTATAATATCACCTCGGGTTTTATGGAGGTTGGCGAAACTGCCGAGGAAGCGGCAATCCGTGAGGTAAAAGAGGAATTGGGATTAGAGGTTGAAGAACTGACCTATGCCGGAACATACTGGTTTAGCCCGAAGGGACTTTTAATGCACGGCTTCATTGCCTTTGCAAAAAAGGCGAATTTTCAACTATCCGCCGAGGTTGACGAGGCAAGGTGGGTGAAGCCTGAAGATGCACTGAGTATCATGTTTCCTGAAAGTCCTGATAACGCAATTTATCCGATTTACAGAAAATATCTTAATATGCTCAAAGCAGATTGAAATTAGTCAATAATTAATAAAAAGCTTAATTCTTGTAGTTTTTTATTGCTCTTAACCTTATAAATATAGTAATTATTTGTTCAGTTATTAGTTCTAATATCTTTCATCATTTTATGTTTGTTTTTTCGCCAATAAATTGTTTTCACTGGTCAAGACGATGATTTGAACAAATTAGATAAAGGCGGGGATTTTTATCCCCGCCTCACTTTTATGTATATGCTTCTATTGTTAATCTTGCACCTAATTTGAAACCGACCTTGAAGCAGTCAAGTTCAATAATGTTTGCAAATTCTTCATTTGCTGCAAGCAACTTTTCTAACAATTCCTTTTGCTCATCTGTTAGCGTTGCTTTCAATCGTTCCTGATTCTGATTTACTAATCTAAGTGCTTCTTTGTAATTTTCATTATTCTCAATGCGACTGTATTCAGTCGGCGTAATATTACCGTACCAAAGTTCTTCAAGAATAGCCATAACCTTACCTCGCATAAATCACTTCGTTATAGACAATCTCTCTGGTTTGGTTAGCAATATTAGTCATCTTCTGCACCCACAGCATTTGATTATCAGCTTTAAGTTGTTCAGTAACGCCTTGCTTCTCTGCAAGTTTTGTAATGAGAGTATCATACATCTCCTTCGCTCTGACATCAACCTCGTGCAAATGCATATTCAATTTACATTGTACCATAAGCGAGGTACAGAACGCAGGGCGATGCTCTTTGATATAATCATAACACCTCATACCCCAAATGCCGATTTCGTAGTTTGTTTCAGTTGAAATAAGATTAGGAAGATACACACCGTTTACAAGCGTATAGTCAAGTCCGTTTTTCTCATCAGTAATATACTTCTTCATTGCATTTTCCTCCAATATTAATGTTTTTAATTATTGTTGTAAAATGCAAAATGCCATAACGATTGTTTCTACTTACTTTCAAAACCTTCGTTATGGCACCTTCTCTAATGAAGGTGCCTCCCTTGTTTAATGTTTTGGCTAAGAAAGGATTAAGAATATGAAAGTAACTGATTATTATCCGATTTTTTATACGGAGGATATTGAAACCGAAACAAATCGTTTTATCAATGATTTCGGATTCATAATTAAACATAAACCGCAGATTGAATATCTTGATTATGTTGTTTTGGAAAACGAAAATAAAAGACGAATCGACCTTGTTTGCTCGCATTTTCCGGCGGATTCCTTTAAAGAAGGATTTTTAGGTATGCGCGCCAATGTTGATGATTTTGAAGCAGGCGTTTCATATTTTGAAAAGCAGGGCTATGCGATATTCGGCGAAGCCCATGAAACCGATTCTTCCGTAACCGCTTTGCTGACAAAGGATGACGGCACCTATCTGGTTGTTTTTCATCATAAGAAATAAAACGATTGTTCGCTAAGCGCAGCTCGCCGCATCAAGAAAAATGCGGCTTTTTTCGTTTTTTTAATAGTATTGACTTATTTTTCACGGTGATTTATAATAGAAATTGTAAAATATCACAATTTGAGGAAATGCTATGGAAATCAGAATTAATCCGAATAAAACATACCAAACCTTTGAGGGTATCGGCGCCAGCGGCGCGTGGTGGGCTCAGGAGGTTGGCGGATGGGAGTGCAGGGATGAAATCTCCTCTCTTCTTTTCAGCAAGGATATGGGAATAGGACTGAGAATCTATCGCTATAACCTTGGCGGCGGTTCAAAGGAATCGGGCAGGGGGGATATAGAAAATCCTCTTCGCCGAACCGAATGTTTTGAAAATGAAAACGGAGAATATGATTTTTCAAAGGATGGGGCTGCCGTTTATATGATGAAACAGGCAGTTAAAGACGGCGCAGATGAGGTTGTTTTCTTTGTTAATTCCCCCATTGAGCGATTGACAAAAAACCGCAAGGCGCATTGCAGCAAGGGCTTTCCCTTCAAAGAAAACCTTGATGAAGAAAACTATCTTCCTTTTGCAAAATACTGTCTTGATGTAACCGAGCATTTTGTTAACGAGGGAATTCCGGTTAAATATCTTTCCCCGATTAACGAGCCGTTCTGGAAATGGACGGGAGGGCAGGAGGGCTGCCACTACCGCCCGAGGAGCGCAGGAAGGGTTATGAAGGTTTTTGCCGATGAAATGCAAAAGAGGGAAGCGCTTAAAGGTGTTAAGCTCTCGGGCGTTGAAAACGGCGATATAAGATGGTTTAATAAATCATACACAAGAAATCTTTTTAAATACGAAAGCGTAAGAAAACGAACGAACGGAGTTGACCTTCATTCTTATTTCCTTATGCCTTTTAAAATGCCGTTTATCGGCAACAGGGCAGGTTACCTTAAAAGATACAGAAAATGGCTTGATAAAAACTATCCCGAAGCGTCTGTTACAATGAGCGAATGGACCCATATGCAGGGCGGCCGCGATAAATCAATTGCTTCCGCGCTTGTTATGGCAAGGGTTATGTTTGAGGATATTTCCATACTCAATGTAAGTTCCTGGCAACACTGGATTGCAGTTTCCGAGGTTGATTACTGCGACGGGCTGATTTATATCAACCTTGAGGATAAATCCTTTGAAATGACAAAGAGATATTATGCAACGGGCAACTTTTCAAAGTACATACCATATGGCGCAAAAAGGATTGAAGCTCTATGCGACGACAGCGAGCTTATGCTCCTCGCATTTAAGAAGGAGGATAAAACGGTTTTAATTGTTATCAATGAAACCGATGGCGAAAAGGAAATAACTCTTCCTTCGCAGGCGTTGATGGCTGTAACAAATGAGAAGAAGAATCTGGAAGAAACAATTGTTTCAAAGAAAGCTGTAATTACAAAAAAATCAATCACTACTTTTGTTATGAGGCAGAGCGAAAATGGATAAAATAAGAGCGCTTTTTTCCAATCTTAAAAGCTACTGGAAAGTTCCGCCCAAGGGAAGGTATATGAGCTTCAAGGAAATCATATCCCTTTCAGTCGGCGGAATAGGACAGAAATTTATTGTTTACTGCGTTAATCAGATGATTATCAGCATCGGAAATGTTTTGATAGGAAACACAATCGGAATCGACCCCAAGCCGATGTATGTTATCTATATCATCAGCGTTATTTCGGGATTTCCGCTAACGGCGCTCAGGGCTAAAATGATAGATAACACACGCTCTATGAAGGGAAAATACCGTCCGTACATCATCAGTATGGGAATTCCGACGGCTGCCCTCGGCGTTCTTTTCATTTTAACTCCGTATGAGAATATGAACTTGCTGTGGAAATGTATTTTTGTTCTTGCATACAATATCGGTTTTCAGTTCTTCTCTAATTTTTATAACGACGCTTACGATAGTCTTATTAACGTTCTTTCGCCAAACAGCATAGAGAGAAGCGACGTTCTTTCAATCAAATCAATTGTTGAAAACTTTTCGCCCTCTCTTGCAAATATCTTCCTTCCGATTGTTGCATATCATATAACGGGCGAAAGAACCCTCTATGATTTGAGAGTT
Organism: Eubacterium sp.; assembly: GCA_017476375.1. Lineage (GTDB taxonomy): Bacteria > Bacillota > Clostridia > Oscillospirales > Acutalibacteraceae > Eubacterium_R. Next base: position 1,626 of record JAFUZY010000024.1, on the reverse strand, counting down.
TACAGAGTTCTTTTTCCGCCGATGATAATAGTTGGTTTTTTAATCTCGATGCTTGCATATGTTAACACAAGTGAAAAGATTGTTCAGGCTAAAACTCATGTTATTCAGATGAAATTTTCAGACGCCTTCAGGGCGATTGCAAAGAATAAGTATTTCTGGATAATATCTCTTGCAGGCTGGCTCGGATTTCTTGAAAGCTCGTTTAATAATATTATCGGCTGGATGTATAACTATCAGCACGCCTGCACCCCTGCTCAGTATTCAATTGTAACTGCAATTGCAGGAAACGCAGCCTTCTGGCCGAATATTGTTGCGCCGTTTTTTATCCGCAAGTACGGTAAAAAGAAAATCCTTGTTTTCACAAATATTCTAAACATATTTTTCATAGCGGCAATGCTTCCGATTGTTCGCCTGACGGGTCATCCCGGAATTATCTGGATGTTTTTGGTTTGTATTTTTATAAACACCTTCATATCCTCTCTCGGTCATCTTCTTAATCCGAGCATTCAGGCGGATATAAGGGATTATCAGCAGTATGTAACGGGCGAGAGAATAGACGGAATGTTTGCCGCAGTCGGTCTTATCGGAAATGTTATAACTCTTGCAACAAGCTCGGTTCTTCCTGCAATTTATGAAAGGGCAGGGCTCAATAAAACAGTTGCAATCTCGCTGGGATACAGCGGAAAGAATGTTTATGATGTTTTGTATAATCAGGATTATTTTATTCAGATAAGCACTGTTCTGATTCTTGCCTCCGTTGTTGGGGCGGTTATGAATGTTATTCCGTTTTTCTTCTATGATTTAACTGAAACAGACCAAAAGGGTATGGTTTCGGTTCTTAAAATCCGGGCATTGTTTGAGGACTGGGGCAACGGCGTTCTTGAGGACGACGCCCTGATTGAAGCATATGAAATCATTGAAGAGGCACAGGAATACAGCCAAAAGATGTTAATTGCTTCTGATAAAAACGACAGCAGAGCGGAAAAGAAAAGAATACGGGAAGAAAACGAAAAGATTGCAATTGCAAATCGGGTTATGGAGGAACTTTTAAAATTCAACACCGCACAGGGTATGGCTGATATTGAGTTTGCTCAGAAAATTGTTGAAGCAGGCTTAAACGGATTTTCAGTTCTTGAGGTGCCGGATAAGAAAACTGCAAAGGCAATGCCGAAAACAACCGAGCGTGAAAAAGAGCTTCGCCGCAACACTCTTATTCAGATTGAAAGCTTTAAAAATTCAAAGAAGGCAATCAAAAAATATTTCCCGAATGGAATCAGGGAATTTGACGCCGGTGTTTTTGATGAGCTTTTCAAAGCTGAATATGAAAACGACGTTGCAATTTCCGAAGCCTTAAAAGCTCTCAAGGCAGCAAAGGAAGCAAAGCTAAAAAATGAAATTCCCGAGCTTAAGCAGGCAGTTAAAGCCTTTCAGAAGGAAAGAACAAGAATTGCTGCCGATATAAAAAAAGCAACGAATGATAATTCAATTTACTACCGTGCTGCCAAGCCCTATCTCGACGCCAAAAAGCTTCTTTCTCAGGCAGAAAACTATAAGCATCTTGATGAAATTGAAAGGCTGTATAATTGCGCCGCACAAATTAGGAGGTAGGACTGAGGACTGAGGAAT
>JAFUZY010000188.1 GCA_017476375.1 Eubacterium sp. | reverse complement strand
TTCTGATAAAGCCGAGGTAATAATCCTTTTGCATCGGGAAGCTGTAAATCATATGTTCAAGAACTTGTTTGAATTTAATCTGATTTCTCTTCTTATCATCGGGATTGCTTATGTTGATTTCATCAAAAACTTCGGGATTATTCTTTAGTGAAACTTTAAGCTTTCCGCTTTCATTTGTTTTGCATTTAACGAGAACGCCGTTTTCGGATTTTTCAGCTGAAATATTACCTTCAGTGGTGAACTCATATTCGTTATCAGCATTTTCGGGATAGGTGTATACCTGAAGTTCTTCTCTTCCGCTTTTTTTGATTAAATAATCGTAGCAGAAATCAGAATTGCGGTTCATAAGCTTTATAAACTCGGTTTTATCTTCACTCGGCGTTTCATATGCAGCAATCTTGAAAACAGCTGCTTCGCCCGTATATTCATCAATGCGAAGGGCTAATTTATCGGTTTTAATTCCGTCAAGCTCAAATACCGAGTAATTATCAATCATTCCTGTTTCAAACTGATAACCGCCTATTTTAAGCGTTGCGTTAATGATTTTGTTATCCTTATCAGGGCTTGCGTAAATTGCAATCTCTCTGAAATTTCTTTTTTCGGGAAGTGCAAGCATAATGATTCTGTTTTTATCGTCTGCGTCTGCAATCCACATATCGGAGCAGGGAAGCTTATCGGATTTCATTATGTCGTTGCTCTCAGCAAGCTTAAAGGTTGTTAAACTATCTGCATTACCGCTTGTTGCAAGTATTTTTGCGTCTGAAAGAATACTGTCGCATCTTCTCTTCCAAAAAACCTTATCGCCGTTTAAAATACCGTTTGCGTGGTCTGATGCGGTTTGCGAGCAGTGCATCATCATTGCTTTGTATGAGCTTGAATTCTGCATAACCCTTGACAAAAATTCATCGGCAACAGGGAAGCGCATTCTTTCATTCCACTCATAAATATTGTTTTCTTCCATTAAATCGGAATTGGTTGTCTTTCTTGTTGAAACGATGTTGAGCGAATAATAATCCTGCTTGCCGTTCCAGGCTGTTGAATATCCGAAGCCCTTGTAAACGGCAGGTCGATATTCCTTATCCTCTTTTATAATATTGTCGATTGCTTCTTCAAAGAAAAGACTTATTGCCCTATGGTCGCTGTGACTATCGTAGTCGCAACAGAAAAGCTCATCAGGTTTAAATGCAAGAATAACGTCTTTTATATCTTCAACAATGTTGTTTCTTGTGTAGTCTCTGCCAACCTTAAATGAGGGATGCGTTTTGGAACCGTATGTCTGAGAAAAACCTTTAACAGACGTGTAAACCTCGTTATCATCGGCATTATAGATATGAACCTTGTTTTTAACAAGCGAATCACTGTAACCGAGAAAGATAATGTTTTCTTCGGGAATATTATAAACCTTTGCAACATCAAGCGCTTCTTTGATTCTTGTCTGTCCGATTCCGTAGCAGTCTCCGTTTGTTAAAAAAACAATTCTTGCAGTTGAACCGTTTTTAACATATTGTTCTATTACGCCGCCGAAAACATTGATTTCATCATCCTCATGGGGTGCAAAAAACATAACGTTCTTGTTTTTGAAAAACTCATTGTTGCTTGACTGAGTAGGCAGATACTTCGTGTTTTCGGTTACATAACTTTTAACTATAAAACTGAGCAAAACAGTTATTAAAAGAATTGCAGAAACAATAAGAATTGACGAATAACCGCCCTCCTTGCTTATTCCGCAAAAAGTATAAATGCAATTGCAAATATCAAGAACCGCAAGAAGAAAATATATCTGAAGCATACGGGATTCTATGTGGATATAGAAGCCTGCAATAAGCATTATAAAAACTGCGCTGACGTAGTTTATAATGCTTACCGATGTTGCCAGTCCGATAATAAACAAAACAACTGCTATCAAAAGTTCTGCACCTATAAATCCGAATGCAAAGCCTTTCTTTTCAAATTTTTTAATTTTGTTCCAATTTACTTTAATCATTATATTATCCTCAGTTTTTCAGTGAGTGAAGCGGAGCAGGTATTCTGCCGCCGCGGCTAATAAATTTTTCGGGAGAATTTGTATTAACAGGCATAACAGGACCGCTGCCGAGCAGTCCTCCGAATTCGAGCTCATCTCCGACATTTTTTCCAATTGCAGGAATAATTCTGACGGCAGTTGTTTTTGAATTAACCATTCCTATTGCAGCTTCGTCAGCTATAATTCCGCTTATAACCTCCGGCGTTGTGTTACCGGGAATAACAATCATATCAAGCCCAACCGAGCAAACAGCCGTCATTGCTTCAAGCTTTTCAATGGTTAACGCTCCGCATCTTGCCGCGTCAATCATACCTGCGTCCTCGCTTACAGGAATGAATGCGCCTGAAAGTCCGCCAACGTTTGATGAAGCCATAACGCCGCCTTTTTTAACAGCGTCATTGAGCATAGCAAGGCAAGCAGTTGTTCCTGCTCCGCCGCATTTTTCAAGACCTATTTCTTCAAGTATATGGGCAACAGAATCTCCGACTGCAGGAGTGGGCGCAAGCGACAAATCAACAATGCCGAACGGAACGCCAAGCCTCTCGCTTGCAAGCGAGCCGACAAGCTGGCCCATTCTTGTAACTTTAAACGCAGTCTTTTTTATAAGCTCTGCAATCTGATTGATAGAATAATCGGGATATTTTGAAACGGCTGCGCGGACAACACCGGGACCCGAAACGCCCACATTAATAACGCAATCAGGCTCGGAAACGCCGTGGAACGCTCCTGCCATAAACGGGTTATTCTCCGGAGCATTGCATAAAACAACAAGCTTTCCTGCAGCAATGCAATCATTATCCTTTGTAATCTCGGCAGCTTCCTTGATTTTTCTGCCCATTATTCTGACTGCATCCATATTGATGCCTGCTTGTGTTGAGCCGATATTAACAGATGAGCATATGTGCTCAGTTTGAGCAAGAGCTTGGGGGATGGAATTTATCAACTCTAAATCGCCGCTTGCAAATCCCTTCTGAACAAGCGCACTGTATCCGCCGATAAAGTTAACGCCGATTTTCTGCGCTGCTTTTTCAAGAGCAAGAGCGTATTTAACAGGGTCTCCGCCGCTTATACCTGCTAAAATTGAAATTGGCGTTACCGAAACTCTTTTATTAATTATCGGAATGCCGTATTCTTTTTCAATGTTTATTCCTGTTTCAACAAGCTTTTCGGCTTTTTTGCATATTTTATCATAAACCTTGTTGCAGGATTCATCAATATCTGCGCTGCCGCAATCAAGAAGGGAAATACCCATTGTGATGGTTCTTATATCAAGACATTCATCATCAATCATCCTGATTGTTTCAAGAATATCATGTGTGTTAATCAATGCTTTTCCTCCTAAATTCTGTGCATAGAATTAAAAATATCCTCATGCATAGCGTGAATTTTCAGTCCGTTTTCATCGCCGAATTTCTCAAGCTTGTCGCTGAAATCAGTAAAATCAACAGAACATTTAGATGTGTCTGCAAGCATAATCATACAAAACATATCCTGAAGTATGCTTTGCGTAACCTCAAGAATGTTAACGTTGCTTTCAGCACAGAGATTAGAAACCTTGGCAAGAATGCCGACCATATCTTTTCCTACTACTGTTATAATTGCTCTCATAGTATCATTTCCTTATAATTTAATAAAAGAATTATACCAAACATATAATTAATTTTCAATAAATCTGCAAAATATATTTTATTTTTTATCTATTTGTGTTATTATTGTGAATAATAAGGAGAAAAGAGCATTGAAATATAATAATATCTATGATTTACATACCCATTCGGATAATTCATACGACGGTAATCATTCCTGTATTTTAGTATGCGAAGGCGCTTGTGCAAACGGCGGAAAGGGAATTGCCATAACCGACCACTGCGATATTGACGCAAAGAATTATGATTTGAGGGCGTTTTCAACTAATCAGTTTGTTGAAGTCAGCCGAGCCAAGGCGGCGTTTAAAGGCAAATTAGAGGTTTTTCACGGACTTGAACTCGGCCAGGGTAAATATAATAAAGAAAAAAGTCTTGAAATACTGAATAGCTTTAATTATGATTTTATTCTCGGTTCAATTCATAATCTTGAGGATGTTGAAGATTTCTACTATATGGACTACAAGGACATAACTCTCGATGAGCTATATAAACTGCTTGATGAATACTATGAAACAGTTTTAAGGCTGGTTCAGTGGAATCAAACAGATTCACTTGCTCATTTAACATATCCTCTGAGATACATAACCGGCAGAGCAGGCATTATGATTGATTTAAAGCGCTACTATCCGATTATTGATGAAATATTTGAAACTTTAATCAGAAACGAAAAAGCGCTTGAACTTAATGTTTCAGGATTGTATACCGAGCTTCATGATACGCTACCGTATCCCGAACTTGTTAAAAGGTATCGCGATATGGGAGGAAAATATATAACCGTTGGTTCGGACTCACATTACTACGACAAGGTTTGCATAGGAATTGAAAAAGGATACGACATTCTGAAGGAATGCGGATTCAATCAGTTTACTGTTTTTAAAAACAGAGAACCGATTTTAATAGATATTGAATAGGAGAAAAACTATGGAAAAACTTCTTAATCTACTTGAAAAGAACCCGAGATTAACAAATTCTGAAATTGCAATTATGCTCGGAACTACCGAAAGCGATGTTGCAAAACAGATTTCAGAGCTTGAAAACAGCGGCATAATTAAGGGTTACAGAGCGATTATAGACAAGGATAAAACCGAAAATCAAACTGTAACTGCGCTTATAGAGATTCAGGTTCATCCAAAATATGACCACGGCTTTGAAGAAATCGCGGAACGGATTTCAAATTTCCACGAGGTTGAAAGCGTTTATCTTATGAGCGGCGGATATGACCTTTGCTGCCTTGTTAACAACAAAACCTTCCAGGAGGTTGCGATGTTTGTTGCTAAAAGGCTTTCAACTCTTGAGGATGTTATTTCAACTAAAACCAATTTCATTCTTAAGAGATACAAAGAACAGGATGTTATTCTTTTTGATTCCGGCTCAGACGACAGAAGGACTATTTCATTATGATTGATTACGAGAAATTTCTTAACAGAAATCTAACCGCTGTCAAGCCGTCGGGTATCAGGAAGTTTTTCGCTATTGCCGAGGAAATGGATAATGTTATATCTCTCGGAGTAGGCGAGCCTGACTTTAAAACACCCTGGCATATTCGTCAGCAGGGTATAGAGTTTCTTGAAAAAGGAAAAACACGTTACACCTCTAACTCAGGTCTGATTGAGCTGAGAGAGGAAATAACGCGTTATTATAAAAGAAAATTTAATATTGAATACGACCCGAAAACCGAGGTATTGGTAACCGTTGGTGGTTCTGAGGGCATTGATATGGCGATAAGGTCAATTATTGAGCCCGGCGACGAGGTTTTAATTGTTGAGCCTTCATTTGTTTGCTATAAGCCGATTGTTGAAGTTTGTTCGGGTGTTGCAACGCCGATTGTAACTAAGCAGGAAAACGAGTTTAAACTGACCGGCAAAGAGCTAAGAAAAGCAATCAGCAATAAAACAAAAGTTCTTGTTCTTCCGTATCCCAATAATCCCACGGGCGCAATAATGACAAAGGAAGAGCTTAAGGAAATTGCACAGGTCTGCATTGAAAATGATATTTTTGTTCTATCCGATGAAATATACAGCGAGCTTACATACACAAAGGAGGGCCACACCTCAATAGCTTCACTTGAAGGTATGAAGGAGCGCTGCATTGTTATCAACGGTTTTTCCAAAACCTATTCAATGACCGGATGGCGTCTTGGCTATGCGCTCGGACCTGCTCCGATAATTGCTCAGATGACAAAGCTTCATCAGTTTGCAATTATGTCTGCACCGACAAATTCTCAATATGCTGCGATAGACGCTCTCAGAAATGGTGACAAAGATATTGAGAAAATGAAAAATGAATATGATATGAGGCGTCGTTTTATTGTCGACGGATTCAATAAACTCGGTCTTGAATGCTTTGAGCCTAAGGGCGCCTTCTACTGCTTCCCATGTATAAAATCAACGGGTCTTTCAAGTGAAGAATTCTGCGAGCAGCTTATTAAGGCTAAACGGGTTGCAGTAGTTCCCGGAAATGCTTTCGGCGACTGTGGCGAGGGCTTTATCCGCGTTTCATATTGCTATTCAATTGATAATATAAAGGATGCTTTAAAAGCAATAGGTGAATTTGTTAATGAAATCAAGAGCAACAGTTAAGGCGTTTGCAAAAATCAATTTAATGCTTGACATTAACTATAAACGGCGTGACAATTATCACGATTTGTTTATGATAATGCAAAGTGTTGGTGTTTATGATACTGTTACGGTTGAAAAAATCAAAGGCAAAAACATTGAAATAACCTGCAATATCGGCGATATTCCTCTTGATGAAAGAAATATTGCTTATAAAGCGGCGGTTCAATTTTTTAAGGCTAATAAGATTCGTAAAACCGGAATACACATAGATATAGTTAAAAGAATCCCTCATGCTGCAGGCCTCGCAGGAGGAAGCGCCGACGGAGCGGCAGTTATCGTTGCGCTCAATCAGATATTTGAAACTGATTTATCCGATGATGAGCTTTGCAAAATAGGAGTTAAAATCGGCGCCGACGTTCCGTTTTGCATAAAAGGCGGAACTCTTCTTGCTCAGGGAATCGGCGAGGTTTTAAGCAATGTAAAGCCACTCAGACAATGCTATATTGTTCTTGCCAAGCCCGATTGCAGCGTAAACACGGGAAAGGCTTATGCGCAGTTTGATGAATTCGGAAAAACACACAATCCGAATCAGCTTGAAATGCTTAAGGCTGTTCAAAGCCGTAATTTAAACGAAATTTGTGCTCGGCTTGAAAATGTTTTTGAACAGTTTATAGAGGTTGACAACAGAATTCAGATAAAAGAAATCCTCAGAGAACATTCTGCGCTCGGAGTTTGTATGAGCGGCTCCGGACCGACTATTTACGGTATATTTGACAATAAGGAATGTGCAGAAAAATCTGTAGAAAACCTCAAAGAATATGCAAAGGACGTTATTCTTTGCCGACCTGTTAACCGCGGCTGTAAAATAATTGATATAACTGAATAATTAACTAAAAACCTGCCTATAATTCTGAAAAGGCAGGTTTTATTTATGAAAAAATTAACAGTATTTACATCCGTTTTTCTCGTATTAACTATATTTGTCAGTGCATTTACCTCGGTAATTAATATGAGTGAAAGCATAAGTAATAAGGTTTTTCGACTCCACATCCTTGCAAACAGTGATGAGAAATATGACCAGGAGCTTAAACTAAAAGTCAGGGATAAGATACTTTCGCTTTCAAAAGAGCTTTATAACGATTGTGAAAGCGTTGATGAGGCAATCAATGTTTCAAAGGATAATCTTGATTTGTTCAGAGAAACAGCGCAGAAGGTTATAGCTTTTTACGGCTTTGAATATGAAGCAAGACCATATGTTACAAAGGAATACTTTAATACAAGGAAATATGATAACTTTTCGCTACCTGCCGGGATATATGACTGTCTGAAAATTGAAATAGGGCAGGGCAAGGGAAAAAACTGGTGGTGCGTTATGTTTCCGTCTGTATGCATTTCAGGCTGCACAGATGACTTTAACGGCGTTTTGACCGAAGACGAAAGACGGATGATTGAAGAAGATAAATATATCGTAAAATTCAAAGCAGTTGAGATTTACGAAAAGTTAAAAAACCGCTTCAGATAACTTGACTTTTTTAATAAAAATAAATATACTGTATAAGTACAGTTCGCCGGCGTGATGGAATTGGCAGACGTGCCGGACTCAAAATCCGGTCCTGGCAACAGGGTGCGGGTTCGACCCCCGCCGCCGGCACCAAGAAAGCATCGTGTATTTCACGGTGCTTTCTATTATATCCTTGATTTTGTTTAATCATTGTACTAAAATTAGAATGAAGGATGTGTTTTTATGATTAAAATAACGCCGCAGACTAAATTTAAAGATGCTTTGCAAAATCCTATGGCAAAGGATATAATCGAAAAGCTTGTTCTTGTTTTAAAGCTTCCCAAGGATTCGTTTGACAGCGGTCTTATCGGCAATTTAAGATTCAGCTCATTAACCCTGTTGACAGGCGGCATGATTAACAGAAAAACAGTTAATCAAATATGCAATATGCTAAATCTTGAAACAGACGAGGTCATAACAGACAAGGGTGAGCTTCAGGAGAAATGGTGGAAGGAAGCAATTGTTTATCAGATATATCCTCTCTCATTTTATGACAGTAACGGCGAAGGAGTAGGGGATTTAAACGGAAGTCGCGAGAAGCTTGATTATCTAAAGGAGCTTGGAGTAACCGCAATATGGTGTTCTCCTTTTTATGATTCACCTAATGACGATAACGGATATGACATACGCGATTATAAAAAGATTATGGATGAATTCGGAACGTTGGAGGATTTCGATAATCTTTTAAACGAATTACATAAACGGGATATGAAGCTTATAATCGACCTCGTTGTTAACCACACAAGCGACGAGCACGAATGGTTTATTAAAGCTAAAAGCTCGAAGGATAACCCGTATCATGATTATTATATTTGGCGTGACGCAACAGACGGCGATAAAACCCCGCCTAATAACTGGATAAGCCTTTTTAAAGGCACTGCATGGAATTACTATGAAAACATAGACCAATGGGCGCTTCATCTTTTCTCAAAAAAACAGATGGACCTGAATTGGGAAAACGAGAAAATGAGAAAAGACGTTTATTCTATGATGAACTGGTGGCTTGATAAGGGAATTGACGGTTTCAGAATGGACGTTATCAATTTCATAAGTAAAACAGACGGACTTCCCGATGCAAATCCTTTTTTAGGTATGTTAACAGGATATAAAGGCGCCGAATATTATTTTTACGGACCCTGTCTGCATCAGTATCTCCGCGAGATGAGGGAGCAGACATTCGGCAATTATGATGTTTACACTGTTGGTGAATGCGGCGGCGCAGGTATTGAAATGGACAAAATGCTTACCGCCGATTTCAGAAAAGAACTTGATACTGTTTTCAACTTTGATTTCCTTATGAATCAGGGCCATAATAACTATGATGCTTATGATTTTGATTTATACAAGGTTATGAAAGAGTTTGAAAGGTATCAGACTGATTTTACAAATCACTGCTGGCAGGCTGTATTTTTTGAAAACCATGATAATCCGAGAATTGTCAATAAGGTTGACAGAACGGGAGCGTATCGTGAGGATATTTCAAAGGTCTGTGCGCTAATAGAAATGACGCTGAGAGGAACTCCCTATATTTATCAGGGTCAGGAAATATCTATGGGTAACGGTGATTTCTCCTGCATTGAAGAGCTTAACGATGTTGAAGCGCTCGGAACATATAATGAACTACTCAGAAAAATGAGTAAGGAAAAAGCGTTTAAACGAGCTAAAACAGGAACAAGGGATAACGCAAGAACGCCTTTTCATTGGAGCGACAGCAAGAATGCCGGATTTACAAGCGGCAAGCCTTGGCTTAAAATATCTTCTGATTACAGAAGATTCAATGCAGAGGATGAGAAGAATAACCCCGACAGCGTTTTAAACTTTTATAAAAAAGCAATTCAACTAAGAAAGGATAATAAGGGCTTAATATACGGCGAGTTTATTCCATCTGACAAAAACTACTCTCCGATTTATTGTTATTACAGAAAGTATAATAATAAAACATATTTTATTGAACTTAACTTAAGCAAAAATCCAAATTACAGAACAGTTGATAACGCAGGAATGAATCTTATTCTTTCAACAAAAGGAAGAACAACAAATATCCTTCGTCCTTTCGAGGGCAATCTTTATGAAATTAAATGATAATAATACATAACAGTCCGGAGGGAGGCACTTCATAAAGAAGGTTACCTCCCTTGGTTTTTATAATTAGCCGATGTTTGGTTGTAGGAATAAAAAATATAATCAATTAAACATACGGAGGATTATATTGTAGTGGCGTTTGTTGCCGTTAATATGTGGAACAAAAAAGGTACACCATTAATGGTATTGTATTAGCAGAACGAAACGGAGGTGCTTTTGATGAAAGAAACGAACAATAAAAACAAAATTATTGACGCTTGCGGCTTTCCCATTTGATGAAAGCGCAACCGAAGGCGTTGCAAAGTCTGGCAACACTTATAATCACAAACTGTTGTGGGAGCACATCAAGCCCTGCAACAAGCCGTTTGATTATTACCCCAGAGGCAGAGTGGATTTCGATGCAAAAGGCAAAGCAATAATCTATATGAATCCGCACGTTGATAATTAGTTCATAAAAGAAATAAAAGCCGCATTCGGAATAACATCCGAATTGGTAATCCGTTATGACCACAGCGAGCACTATAAATGCTATTTGGACAGATAAAAAGAAGAAAGGAAACAATATGAAAGAAGATACGACTGAATACGGCGTATATGACATGTGTGGGGAATATGTTCGTTGGGAAAAGGAATATGCAACAAACGATATGAGAGAGCTTTCCGAAGCAGAGCAAAAAGATATATCTTATCTTGTTGATGACAAATATGTTTCTTTCTTTACGAATCCGAAATCCAATTGTGAAGGAACCACCACTGGTTATTTAGGAAGCTGGAACTATCCTGAAATAATGGAGGAATTTAGGCAACATGTTATTAATGCAACAAAAGCAATATACGACTATGATTTATTCAGCAAAAAGAAAAATGTCTGGGCAGAGATGAGAGAAAAATATTACGACGGTAAACCATATGTATTTGCGGAGGATATGATTGAAGAGCACTTGAAAGATTTTGACAACAGAGAAATCATTGCCGCTTTGCACTATTGCGTTGTATATAAGGAACGTTATTGTGATGGTATATGCGGATATTATGCAAAAGAAGGTTACATAGGTCAGCTTTTGCTCAAACTTAAAGAACTACCATTGTCTCTTTCCTAACGAATATGCGTTGAAAAAGTCGCATCTAACCGTTTATAATGACCTTGTAAACGGAGAGATTTTATCATCAGGAGGTACGATATGATTTACTATAAAATTAAATGTAAATATACGCTTGAAGAAGAAAAAGATGAAAAGCGCCTCAAAAGACTCTGGGAAGACATCAACAATGACTACGTATTTGGCGAACACGCTATGAAACTGTATATATATGAGAATAAGGATCAGGTTTTTAGTGCGCTGTTAGCTTTTTCAATGAAAGACAATACCCTTTCATCCGTAAAAAAATATATTCTCAATGATCTTGTTTCAAGTCACGAGTTAATTAAGAGTGTTAGTTTTGTTGGTACACCTGAAGAACTTACTGTTGAAAAGGCAATTGGTCTTGTATACAAAGGAATGAGAAGCGGGTATGGCAGAGGCGCAAAAAGGAACGCAGCTGATTACTGTAATGCAGTTTATGCCCATGATAAAGATGTACAATTTGAAGAACATGTTTTACCACATGCACATTTGACTTATTCAGAAGCAATTGACGAAGCTCACAGTATTTTTGCTGATGATTCCCTGTATGAAGAACTTGAGAGAATATATTCGCCACTCAACAAGCACAAGTTTTACGGTAATCCTGTACATTATAAGATTAACGCTGTATCAAGAGAAACAGCAAAAAGAATCCTCAATCTCTTGACGAAAGCACTCTATTCAAATCAGAGACTGCTTAGCACAAGAGTTACTTATGTTACCGATACAGACTATGATTCGTTTGACAGTGATTTAAACAACCTCTGCAGTAACTCATATGCATCGATTGTTGCTATTGAGTGTGATGATAAGAATAGCGACAGTGACGGATATGCAAGGGGGCTCGAAAAGGAATGCGAAACAATACGTGAAACAGTCAACGAATACGCTGCGCAAACTATGTTCGTATTGGTGGATCTCGGAAGCAAAGTTTGTAAGCAGGTTGTTCAGCAGCTTATACATAAGAATGAAATGAATTTCATTGAAATGTATGAAGGCAAAGGTGATAAAAAGACGGGAAAAGACTACCTTGCTTCACTTCTTAAGGAAAACAAAGTTCCATATGCAAAGGCTGATTTTGTATTACCAGAACAGAAAGATTATACAGTAAGCGACATTGTTGCCGTTTACAAAGATATTAAGAAAAACAGCATTAAGAACAGTATTTATAAAGCGTACAAGGAAGCGAAGACCATAGATGTCGACGCACCGAAGTCACTTTCAAGCAGCTATGACAAACTCCAAAGCATGGTTGGTTTAACAGAAATTAAGACAATTATAGACCAGATTATTTCCGCGCAGAAGATTAACAAACTCCGCAGAAATATGGGCCTTGATGTTACTGGTACGGCAAAGCATATGATTTTTACCGGTAACCCCGGAAGCGCTAAGACTACGGTTGCTAGGCTTCTCGCTTCAATACTCTACGATGAACACGTACTTGAAAGCAACAAGTTTATTGAGTGCGGCCGTCAGGATTTAGTAGGTAAGTATGTTGGCTGGACAGCCAAACTGGTTGAAGAACAGTTTCGCAGAGCAAAAGGTGGAATTCTCTTTATCGACGAGGCGTATTCCCTTGTTGAAAAGGACGGGCTCTACGGCGACGAAGCGATTAACACGATTGTTCAGATGATGGAAAACTATCGCGACGACGTTATCGTCATCTTTGCCGGATATCCCGATAAGATGAAACGTTTCCTTGAAAAGAACGAAGGGCTCCGCAGCCGTATTGCATTTCATATTGATTTCCCCGACTATAATGGCGAGGAGCTTTGCGACATCCTGAAACTTATGACCAAGGACAAGGGCTATACGCTTGATGAGGAAGCGGAAGAAAAGTGCCGCGGCATCTTTGAAATTGCCTGCAAAAATGCGAAATTTGGAAACGGCAGATTCGTCCGCAATGTGCTGGAACAGGCAATTATCAAGCAGTCCTCGCGCATCGTCAGCGAATACAGCGGCGACAAGGTGGACAAGGAGGTAATATCCCTTCTATCCGCTTCCGATTTTGATATCAACGCCGCAGAAACCTACAAATCCCCTAAAGTTGCCATAGGGTTTTAAGTGTGGTATAATTTTAGAAAGGAGTGATGAAAATGAAAGATTTTAAGTTAGATGAATTACTCAAAGAATTATGCGTTGAAAGAAAAATATTTAATTCCGAAGCCGATTTTCAATTTGCATTGGCGTGGAAAATAAAAGAAAACTATAAAGATTTTAAGGTTTTTTTAGAATACTATTTTGACACTGGAGAAAGTGAAAAAGAAAAGAAGAGCAAAATGTATGTTGATATAATGCTGAAAAAAGACGACCGCTTCATACCGATTGAATTGAAATATCGAAAGAAAAAACTCAAAAAAGTATACAAAGATGATTACTCAAATCAAGAGATATTTTTAACTGAACAAAGTGCCCAAGACCAAGGGCGTTATTGGTTTTTATATGATGTTCATAGAATTGAAAAAATCAAAGATATACTTGGTGAAAGATTTGAAAAAGGATATGCAGTTTTTTTAACAAACGACAAAAGTTACAAAACTGCACCTACAAAGAAAACAAAATGTTATGATTTTAGAATTGATGAAAAACGAGGCGTAATAGAAAAGAATACATTTTTGAATTGGGCAGAAGATACCGCAGAATCAAGCAAAGGCAATGGAGGTTTTGAACTTAAAAACAATTATTATCTTAACTGGGAAAACTATTCAATATTGCCTGATTATGAATATGACGATTCAAGAGTATTTAATTACCTTCTGATACCGATTGAATAAAAGATGCGCCGGAAACGGCGCATCTTTTTTGATATTATATATTCAGGTGATGAATATGAATATCAAAATCTTGAGCAGAACGAAAGCGGTTAAGCTGAGCTATACCGATTTTGAAAAAGACAAGGTAATTATTTCAATTAAGGACCCGTGGGCTGAAAAAGCGCAATTTAATGGCGGCAACGGCTCAATCAAGGAAATCCTGTATCTTTCGTTTTACGACATAAGCGAGGAAACACAGGACGTCTTCGGCGGTTACAACTCAATGTCGCCCGACGACGCCCGGAAAATCGCCCACTTTGTCAACAAATGGAAGGACAAGGTTGATATAATCTGGGTACACTGTGAGGTCGGCGTATCCCGCAGCGCAGGAATCGCTATGGCAATTATGGAATACCTAAATATGGACTTAACCCCGATATTTGAAAACCCAACCTATTGTCCAAATATGCTATGTTATGAACTCACTCAACAAACGCTTACAGATTTACAACAAGCAGGAAATGATGTATAATTGTGTGTAACTAATTTTTGAGGAGAATTAAAATGATAAACCGGGCACTAAACGAATATCAAAGAATATGGTTTGAAAATATATTTGAACCCTATGTAACAAACAACCCAAGCAAAAGTATTTCTTATCCGTTTTTTCTTGGCGTTTCCGATAGGTACGAACAGGAAAATAAAAGAATTATGATTGTTGGGCAGGAAACATATGGCTGGACAGAATTCAAGGAAGGTTGGCCTGTTGAAGAATGTCAAAAATGGGCAATAGATTTTATTGATTATCAGTTGCATTATTCCAATGATTACAAATTAAAAGAAGAATTCGGCAGAAGAAAAAGTTCACCTTTTTGGAACTTTTTTAAAATGTTCAGCAGTGACGATTTTGTTCCTTGCTGGAATAATGTTGATAAGGCTCAAAGGTTTATTAACGGCAACACAAAGAGTTTGACTGAAGATATTGAATTGGAACTGAATAAACCGCTTCCAGGTTTAAATAAAACTTTATTCCAATATGAGATAGAAATAGCAAAACCAAAGGTAGTTGTATTTATTACGGGTCCTCACTATTATGCCACAATGGAGGCTGCGATGAACCTTGAAATGGGTTCATTAACGGATGTAAAGCCATCTCCTGCCTCAGGCTGTGTTAACATAACAAATATAGCAAATCTTGGTGTTCCTACATACTGGACATATCATCCGGCATATATAAACAAAAACTCTAATCTGTCCCGTATTGATATTGCAAACACTATTAAAAAAGGATTTTCCGAATGACTTATGTAATTTCCGACCTGCACGGTTATCCAATTGAAAAACTGAAAATGCTACTGGAAAAGGCGGAGTTTGGCGAGAATGATTCTCTTTATATCCTCGGCGATGTGGTGGACAGAAACGGCGACGGCGGTGTGGGGATTCTGCTCTGGCTGCTTGAACAGGTGAATGTTCAGCTTCTTCTCGGAAACCACGAGGCAATGCTTCTCTCATGCGATTTCGTATTTGATGAGATTACCGAGGACAGCGTTGCGGCTATGAACAGCGAAAAAATTGATCTGCTCAATAACTATATGCTTAACGGCGGCGATGTAACGCTCAAAGCGCTTCAAGCATTGCCGAGAGAAACGCAGCAGGATATCCTTGATTACCTGCGCGACTGCCCACTCTATGAAGCAGTTACCGCAGGCGACAGGGATTATATCCTCGTCCACTCCGGCTTTGAAAATTTTCGCAAGGACAGAAAAATCACTGATTATTCCGCTGACGAGCTAATCTGGGCGTGGCCCGAGCTTGATGACGAATACTTTGACGATATTCATACAGTATTCGGTCATACTCCTACAATGAGTTACGGCGATGAATACAGAGGCAAAATCTTAAAAAAACACACCTGGACGGATATTGACTGCGGAGCCGCCTACGGCAACGAACCGATTCTCCTCCGCCTTGATGACTATGCAGAATTTAATCTTTGATTAAATATCCCGCGGATTTTTCCGCGGGTGTTTTTTTGAACTTTTTGTAAATTATAGCCGCTTTCCGACTAAATTACCCCTGGCTTGCTTGTTATTAGGTGAAAGCGAAAACTATGCTCCGCTTCTGCAGTGGGGCATTCTTGATGCATCAAACCTGTTACACTTTAGCTGAAACATGAAAGGGGTAATGATATGGAATTAGATACAATACAATTCGGAAGATACCGAAACAGCGCAACAAGCACCGCACCCATTGAATGGTATGTGCTTAATCAAAATGACGGCGAGGCGTTGCTCTTGAGCAGATACATCCTTGGTGTTTATGCTTATCACTTTGTATTTGAACAGATAACTTGGGATAAATGCGATGTTCGCACATGGCTGAATGATGATTTTTATAACACTGCGTTTTCACCTGATGAGAAGGCAAGAATTCAGACAACTTTGATTGAAACTGAGGATAACTATTTTGTTAAGGACAATGTATTTCTGCTTTCCGATGATGAATTCTATAAGTACCTTCCGCCTGATACAACGAAGATTAAGCAAAGGCAAGCGAAGGCAACGGAATATGCTTTTGAAAACGGCTTAAATCAATATAAGGACTCAGGCTCATGTTGGCTTTTGCGCAATCCGGGTGACGGAAGCTTTAAGTGCAGAAATGTTAATATGCCCACATTGTTTAAAAGCAAGTTCGCTGCATTTGTTTCAGCAGTGGGCGGTGTATGCCATCAGGGCGTGCCAGTAGACGAACCGAGAGGCATCCGCCCTGCAATAAGAATATTTTACAAGGATGTTTGATAACGCGGTGTTTTTAGTGCATCGTGTGTAGTATGATGTGATTGTGCAAAGGAGATAATGCTTTGAAATTGAGAATTATCAAACTCGGCAACGAGCCGATACTCTTACGCCTTGATGATTATAAGGAATTCAAACTATAAAAGATACCAACGGAGAAATCCGTGGGTTATTTTTTGAACTTTTTGTAAATTACTGACGAATTTGACTTATTTATAAACCTGTCTCGGTTAAGTAATTAGAATATAGAAAGGAGAAATATTCATGAAAAAAATTAAGTTAGGATTATTTGTTGTTTTAGGAGCGGTTTTACTATTCGCTGTTTTTTCCGGGTGTTCAAAAGACACGGGCGGTAATCAAACAGATGAAAGCCGCTCCGTATCGCAAACCGTTTCAAGCAGTGTTGAGACCAGTCAAGCAGAAGCAGAAAAGCAATATATTCATATTGCAGCGCAGGGCTGTATTATTGACGAGCAAGACGGATATCCAACATTTACTTATACTGAAAAGTGTGAGCGATGCGGTGAGACAAGCCTGTATAGTGAAACAGGAACAAGCACTCCTGAAGATTCATATTACAACAGCTTTTTCTGCGATAACTGTCAGGACTGGCAGGTTGTTGAAGTAAATACAATTGAAAAATAGCGGTCCATATATAACAGCCCAGACGAATGGGCTGTTTTTGTTCCACACGAAATGGTATAAATCTATATAGGAGAGAGAACCAAATGGATATCAACTTAAACCAACTTATCAAAGAGAACAACGAACTTAAAAAGATAATTGAAGAATTGGAGTTAAAAATAATAATGCTTGAGTATGCAAAAGAAAGACTTCAAGAATACTATGAGGATATTGACGAAAAACTAGACTGCGGAGTATTATCTTGGAATTACTAACTGTGGAACGTTAAGGAGGTAATTATGAAAAACAGAATTGAATTTAATATGCATTCAAACTTTTCAAGAATGAATGGCGTAAACAGCGCAAAAGAAATAATTGACCGAGCAAAAGAACTCGGAATGGATACTATCGCAATAACGGATATCGGTTCTGTTAAGGGCTTGCCCGAAGCATACAGACACGCAAAACGGCAAGGTGTAAAACTCATTCTCGGCATGGAAGCGTTTTACAGGGACGGAAGAATCTATTGCGAAGCGAAAAACGAGGATAATTTAAGCAGAATAATAATTCTTGCTAAAAATGAAACCGGTAGAAAAAAACTGTATAAGCTTATTTCCGCATACTATAAAAACGGTTACGCCGAACTGACGACAAGAGATGGTTTACTTATCGGAACAAACGGTATCAATTCCGAAGTGATTCAAAGTTTTGTTAATTATAGGTGTCCGGATGATGTTTTTGTCGCTGTAACGTTTTATGATTTTATCCTTGTTGACCCGATGAATTATAACGAGCATGTTCGGCATATTGTGGATCTTTCCGATTATACAGATGCGCTCGTTACTGCGTCAAACAGTCCGTATTATCTGAAAGACGAGCAGGCGACAGCCAGAGCGGTTTTGCGCTTTGCCGACGGTAAAGATACCGATGAGTTTGTTGATTTATCGCTGTTTTCAACCGAGGATATGCTGACTGCGTTTGATTATCTCGGCGATAAAGCTGAAGATATCGTTATTAATAACGGCTATAAGCTTGCCGATATGATTGAAGATGATATTCCGCCCATTCCGCACGGAACTTTTAGACCTAACTCGGTTGCTGCTTATACAGAAATAAAATACAGAGCCTTATCAAAAGCTGCAGCTTTATATAAAATCAATGTTACGCATTATGACTATGACCTGCCCGAACTGGTCAAAACAAGGCTCGAAACAGAACTGGAATTCATTGAAAAAAACGGCTTTGAATTTAACTTTTTTATTCCTATGGAAGTTGCGGAGGACAGCAAGAAAAAAGGATATCCGGTAATGTCAGGTTACGTCGCCGGTTCTTCTTTTGTAGCGTATCTTTTAGGCATGACAAATGTCAACCCACTGAAGCCGCACTACCGTTGTGATAATTGTGATTATATTGAATTTGTTGACGGATATGAATCGGGCTTTGATTTGCCTGCAAAAAAATGTCCGCGTTGCGGAAGGGATTTAATCCGTGACGGTCATACTGTCCCGTATGAAACGATGTTCGGATTTGGCGGGGATAAGGAACCTGACATTGATTTAAAATTATGCGAAGAATATCGTATACATTGTATTGATTATTTAAAGAAGCAATTTGGCAAAGGTGTAATTCGAAGCGGCATTTACTCATCTCTTCATGAAAAAACTGCCGAATATTTGGTAGATGATTACATTAGCAAAACTCAAAGAGATATCTCAAATGAGAAGAAGGAACATATAGAAGAATTGTGTGCAGGTGCTTTTCGCAAAACGGATATGAATACGGCAAGGTTTGTATTTATACCCGACGAGTATGAAGCTGAAGATTTTACACCGATTGAAATAATTGAAGATAATTATTTCGGCAGGGTTGCAGTAACACATTACGATTGTTTTAACGCTCTTCACGACACTTTATTAAACATTGATGTTATGGGCTATGATGCCGTTCAGATGTTGAAATTGTTAAATGAAAAAACAGGTGTTGAACCAACTGGAAACGATATCGCGGATAACGCCGAGATATTAAAAGCCATTAGAGAAGGAAACACCGATTCCATACCCGAAATGTGTACGGAGCATGTGAAAAAAATGATTGAGCACATAAAACCGGAGAAGTTTTCGGATTATGTTGCTGTCAGCGGGCTTGCTCATGGTACCGGCGTATATGAAGACAACGCAAAAGAATTGTTTGCAGAAGGGGTTTGTGGTTTCGAAAGTGCAATTGCTTTCAGAGAAAACATATTGCTTTATCTTGATAAAAAGAGAAAAGAGTATACCGAAAAAACAGGCAAGGAAGCGCCGCTCAGTTATCTTGATTGCTATAAAATAAGTGAAATAACAAGAAAAGGCAGAGCAAAAAGAGACCTGCCCGAATATGAGGACGCGCTCAAAGACATCGGCGTGCCCGATTGGTATATAGAATCAATGAAGAAGATAAGATATCTGTTTCCGAAAGCACACTCTGTTGAATATATGATTGCTTCGTTCAAGCTGCTTTGGTACAAACTGAATTATCCGAACGAGTTTCAGGAAGCGGACTATGAAGTAAATGGTATTGTTCCAACAGGATTTAAAAAACTTGACGAAACTCTTAAAGGTGGTTTCAGGAAAGGTGATTTGTGTCTTATCGGTGCAAGACCGGGTGTTGGTAAAACAACATTTGCTATTCAGCTTGCTGATTTTATTGCCGACGGTTATAAAAAAGTGACTTTCTTTTCTTTGGAAAGTCCTAAAAAACGACTTGAAGAAATCTTATATAAACAGGGCACGGAACCTACTCTTGTGGAAATTGATGATACATCCGTAATACATACTGATTATATAAGAAACAAGCTTATTGAAACCAAAGCTGACGTTGCAGTAATTGACTATTTGGGGCTTTTTTACGCCTCTAAAAAGAAAAACAACAGAGTTGCAGAGGCTTCGGTTATTGCATATGAGTTAAGGAAAATTGCCGAAGAATTAAATGTTGCTATTGTTGTGACAATGCAATTATCAAGAGAATACGGAAAGCAAATACACTCGCTTAAACATAAATGCTCTTTAGAAGGAATCGGATTTAGCGATCAGGATGCAAATACAATTCTCTTTCTTAACAGAGACAACTATTACAGCAACGACAGAAATTCCTGTTCCAATTCCGCCCAAATCATTGTTGCAAAAAACGCCTATGGAAACATCGGCAGAATAGATGCAACCTTTGATTCGGCAAAACAATTATTCAAAGAAATTTAAGCATTAAGCGGATGGACTGATTTTGTTCCATCCGCTATGCTACTATGCCTTTAAGGTGGTGATTTTGTGCATTATTTGACGGAATTAAACGATAAACAGATGGAAGCAGTGAAAAATACGGAGGGATATGTGCGTGTGATTGCCGGCGCAGGTAGCGGAAAAACAAAGCTGCTTGTCAGCCGTTATGCCTATCTTGTGAAGGAATACGGCGTTGACCCGAAGAATATCCTTTGTGTAACCTTCACGAATAAGGCGGCAGCGGAGATGAAGAAGCGTATCCGCACGCTCATCGGCGATGAGTACGATACAACCTTAATCTGTACTTATCACGGCTTTTGCGCAAGACTCCTGCGTGAGAATCCCGAAAAGCTGTATATGACGAAAAACTTTCAGATTATTGATACAACGCAGCAGCGTTCTATCCTCGGTGAGATTTATCAGAAATATGAGCTAAAGCTCGACAACGCCAGCTTCGGCAGTATCCTGAAAATGATTGGCGAGTACAAGTCCACCCATATGTATGTTCCTCTCATCTGCTCACCGGAGAATAAACAGATTGTTGATGATATCAGCGCGATGGATTCGCTGATCATTGAGGATTATATGCAACGCCAAAAGGCAATCTATGCGCTTGATTTTGAGGATTTATTGCAGTTTGCCATTTACCTGCTCAAAACCGATGAGGATGTAAGAGAGAAGTGGCAGAATCGGCTCAACTATATTCAGGTGGATGAGTTCCAGGACAGCTCAAAAACGGAGATGACGCTGATAGATATTCTTTCCGAAAAGTTTGAAAACCTGATGATTGTCGGGGACCCTGACCAGAATATTTACGAATGGCGCGGCTCCACTGTTGAACTGCTGGTTGATTTTGAAAAAACCCATATCCCGACAAATACGATTTATCTGAATCAGAATTACCGCTCAACGCCGGAAATTCTGAAATGTGCCAATACGGTCATAGCGCATAACAAAATGCGACTTGAAAAGGATTTGTTCACCCTTGCGCCGCATGGCGACGAGGTGATTCATTTTCATTCAAAGGATGACGAGTCGGAACTGAAAAGCATTGTCAGCAATATAAAAAGCCTGCACAAAACGCAGAAGGATGGTTATTCGGATTTTGCCATTCTCTACCGTTCTTCTTTCCTTTCAAGGCTGATTGAAAAGAAGCTGGTTGAAAACAACATTCCATATGAGATCTACGGAGGCGTCAGATTTTATGACAGAATGGAAATACAGGACATCATTGCCTACCTTCGTCATATTGCATTTGAGGATGACTTGTCCTTCCTTCGCATTGTCAACAAGCCGCGGCGAAAATTCGGCAGGGTAAAGCTGAACACCCTACAAACCTTGCAGGAAACGCATAACGACGAAACCGATGCCTGTATGTCCTTATATGAGACGCTTGTTAATAATATCGGAAACAGTGCTTTTAAGGGTAGCGGAGTCCGAGACTTTATCGAAGCAACTGAGGATGTAAGAGCGCAAAAAGGCAAACTGAGAATTACGGAAATCGTCAATAAAGTCTGCAATGACTTTGGCTACGAAAAATACATCCGCGAGCTCGGCGATGAAGAAAGGCTTGACAACCTGACAGAGTTTAAAAGGATAGCCGATGAATTTGAAAGCAGCTTCGGCGAGGATTTGACGCTGGAAGAGTTCTTACAGCAGATTGCACTTCAATCAAGTGAGGGGGAAGAAAAAGGCAGAGAATCCGTCAAGCTGATGACGATTCATGCCGCAAAAGGTCTTGAATTTCCCGTTGTGTTTATCGTAGGTTTTACGGAGGGAATCTTCCCGTCCTCAAAAACGATTGAGGAAAGAAAAGCCGCAGGTCTTGAAGAGGAAAGACGGCTTTGCTATGTTGCGCTGACCCGAGCGAGAGAACGGCTGTTTTTAATGGATTCCGAAGGCTTTTCACAAAACGGAATCAAGAAATTACCGTCAAGATTTCTTCGTGAAATCGGTGAGGAAAACTATAACAGAATCGGCGTCATTTCGGACGGGCTTGAATGGGAATCAAGGAATTACGAACGTATGCACACGCCGCTTGAACCGTCGGCAGCCGCTGCAGATGAAGGAAAAGAGGTAACGCATCATATTTTCGGAAAAGGGAAAATCATATCAACCGATTCCGTTTCGCGCAGCTACCGTATTCAGTTTGACTCCTTACCGAACCCCAGAAATATCATGATGAGTTATTTCAATAAAGCCAAAGAAACCCTCTCAAAAGAAGATGACGTTAAAACGGTACCCGGCATGAAAAACCTTCAATATACCGTTATTCCCGATGAGGATATTAAGCCAGTTGAGGAGAATACTTATAGTGATGTACAAAAAGAAGTGCCGGATATCAACGCAGGCTTTGAAGCGGAAGAGGTTTTTGATATACCGGAGTTAAAAGCACTGTCCGCTAACCCACCTTCTCCCGAAGAGCTTGAAGAGCAGGCGAAGGCAGAGGCTGTTAAAAAACAACTTGAAGACTGCGACAATCTCTGGAAAAGGGACGATGTTCCGAAAACAGGATGGATATGTGAAGGCGTAACCGATTTGGGCGGTCCGTATGGAGTTTGTCAGATGTGCGGCTATCAGATTATCCGTTATGTTCATCATATGGTTCATCCTGAGTATGGAAGAGTAGACGCCGGCTGCGTCTGCGCGGGAAAAATGGAGGGCAATATCGAGGCTGCCAAAGAAAGAGAGCAGGAAGCAAAAAACAAAGCCTCCCGCAGAGAAAACTTTAAAAAGCGCAAATGGAAAACTTCGCGAAACGGTAATTCTTACATAAAAGTGAAAGACCACATTGTAGTTCTTTATAAAAGGAAAACCGATAATGTATGGAAGTATTCCATTGACAATGCTTTTTGCATAGAGGTTTTTGAAACAAAAGAGGAAGCGCAAATGGCAGCGTTTGAAGCGCTGGACGCCATATTAAAGAAATAAGCTTTCTTAAAAAGCCATGACGTCCAAAAGTTTACCCTATGGGGCGAAAAAGTCCCATAGGGTGTTGTATTATTAGTGTGTAAGATGTATAATAATTACGAGGTGAGCGAAATGATGTACACAATTCCCCCGAAAAAGTTAATCATTATCAATATTCTTGATATTCTGAACAGGTACACAGATGTTGAGCATACGCTTTCGCAGAAGGAGATTCAGCAGAAGCTTGAAAGCGAGTATTCAATGAAGGTGGACCGCAAGGCAGTTAAGCGCAATCTGATGAATCTGATTGACTGCGGGTATCCGATTGAATACAGTGAAACGCCGCGCACGACGCTGAATAAGAAAACGGGCGAGTATGAGAAAAACAACATCCTTTCCGATTTCTATATCGAGCGTGAATTTGATAATTCCGAGCTTCGTCTGCTGATTGACTCCATCGTTTTTTCAAGCCATATTCCGCAGCGCGACAAAATGCGCCTGATTGAAAAGCTTGAAGGTCTTTCAAATGTATATTTCAAAACCAGTATGAAGCACATTGCAACAGCACAGAGCAAGGGCGACGCAACAAATGCGCTGTTCTATACGATTGAAGTGCTTAATGAAGCTATCGGTAAGGGCAAGCAGGTTAAATTCCACTATGACGAATACGGCACCGATAAAAAGCTGCACCACCGCAAAAACAGTGAAGGTGAAGCGAGGGAATACATTATTAACCCCTATCAGATTGCCGCAACGAACGGAAGATATTACCTTGTTTGCAATTATGATAAGTATGACGATATTGCAAACTACCGCCTTGACAGGATTTCGGATATTGAGATTCTCGAAACGAACACAAAACCGATTACCGACCTGCCGGAAGCCGGAAAGGGTTTTGACCTTTCTAAGTATATGAGCGAGCATATTTATATGTTTGCGGATAAAACAGTAAGGGCGAAGTTTATCGCAACCAAAGGCGTTCTCAATGACGTTATGGATTTCTTCGGCAAGGAAGCAAAAATCAGCGACGTTACGGACGATTCGTTTACTGTAACCGTCCGCATTTCCGAGCTTGATATGGAGCTTTTCGCCATGCAGTTTGCAACGGAAGTTACCGTCATTGAGCCTGCTACACTTGCAGAAAAGTGCAAAAACAACATCCTCAAAGCAGCAGAAAGGTATAAGGAGGCAAAAACCTGAGC
>JAFUZY010000187.1 GCA_017476375.1 Eubacterium sp. | reverse complement strand
CTGAGTACATTCTACCACATGATTATCAATATATCCACCATGTCCACCTTTTAGGGTTTTTGATTTTTAGGCTGTCCTTTTATTGGGAACGTTACCCTCTTACCCTAAAATACAGGTGTCCATATTTATGGGTACAGTTTAGACCCGAAACTAACAACTAACATCTAACAACTAAAAACTATTATAATCGCCGACCGCAGGTCCCGAAATTCTTAATTCTTAAATCTTAATTCTTAATTCGCGCAGCGTTGCGACCCGAAATTCCTCATTCCTCATAATTATAAATGATAATAATAAGATGTTTTAATTATTTGTATTGCAAATCGCGTTACATTGTGGTACAATAATAACGAAACAAATGGAAGGAGTTTTCGTTATGTCTAAAACTGCGAATGTAACTGCTCGTGTTGAGCCTGAGCTTAAAGAGCAGGCGGAAGGTATTCTCGCTTCGCTCGGTATTCCTGCTTCCAGTGCTATCACTATGTTTTATAAGCAAATTATCTTTCAGGGCGGCTTGCCTTTTGAAATGAAGCTTCCGACTAATCCGCTTGATACAACAAAGATGTCAAGAGAAGAGCTTTATGCAAAAATCAGCGCAGGCATAGAGGCGTCAGAGCAAGGCAAAACTACGCCTATTGATGAATTTGATAGCAAATTCAGAAAGGCACATAACATATGAGCTATAAAATCAATATTACCGATAATGCCGCTGCCGATTTATATCAAATCTATGATTATATAGAAAAGGTGTTGCTTTCTCCTCAGGCGGCAGAAAATCTTTACAACGATATTCTTGATATGATAAAATCACTTAGCGAAATGCCTGAACGCTACCGTGAATATGATAGCGAAAGATTTGCAGGCAAAAATCTTCGCTTTGTTAATGTGAAGAATTACGAAATATTATACACGGTAAATAATAAGGCAAAACAGGTTGATGTTGTAATGATTGCTTACGCTCCAAGTGACATACCGAATAAAATTGTTATACATTAGGAACAATTCTAAAAGTTTGCTTTCACAAGTGTATAATCCATCCTATTTTTCTCATAAGTAATATGACGGCAAGGGGTCACCCCTTGCCGTCAATAAATTTCAGGGCGGAGAACCGCCCTTTTTCAGAATTTCTCGAGTGAGTTAGCAAGAAAAGCTTTTGTTTTTTCGCTTTTCGGGTTTTCAAAGACTTCTTTAGGTGTTCCTATCTCTTCAACGACGCCGTCTGCCATAAATATAACCTTATCCGAAACGTTCTTTGCAAACTCCATTTCGTGGGTTACAACAATCATTGTGCTTCCGCTGTCTTTTAGCCCCTTAATAACTTTCAGCACTTCGCCGGTGAGTTCGGGGTCAAGTGCCGAGGTTGGCTCATCAAAACAAAGTATATCGGGATTAAGCATCAACGCCCTTGCGATTGCAACTCTCTGCTGCTGACCTCCGGATAGCTCAAAAGGATAAGCAAGTGCTTTCTCGGAAAGATTAACTCTTTCAAGGATTTCCCTTGCGTTGTTTTCAAGCTCTTCCTTTGACGCCATTTTCAGAAGCGACGGCGCAAGAGTTAAATTCTGCAAAACATTATACTGAGGAAAAAGATTGAACGACTGAAAAACAAGACCGAAGTGAAGTCGCTTTTTTCTCAGTTCTTTTTCCTTGTGATTAATATCTTCCCTTCCGTTGTAAATCGTTTCGCCGTTAACGGTTATTGTTCCCTCTTCTGCAAACTCAAGAAAATTAATGCAGCGAAGAAGGGTTGTTTTTCCCGAACCCGATGAGCCGATAATTGATAAAACCTCTCCCTTTTCGAGTTCAAAATCAATTCCTTTCAAAACCTCGGAATTACCAAAGGTTTTATGTATATTTTTAACTTCTAATACTGCCATAATTTAACCTCTGTAATAATCAAGCTTCTTTTCGATTCTGCCGAAAAGGATTGTTAAAAGTCCGTTGAAAACAAGGAAGAAAACGCCCGTGTAAAACAGAGGCCAGATAAGTCCCCTTGCCGTAAAACGGTCCGCCATCATTATAACCTCGGAAACCGCAATAACCCTTGCAAGAGAGGTATCCTTAACAAGAGTTATAATTTCATTACTCATCGGCGGAACAATTTTCTTAACAACCTGCATTAAGGTTACCTTAAAGAAAATCTGACTTTTAGTCATACCGAGAACCATTCCTGCCTCGTGCTGACCAACCGGAACGCTCTCAATACCGCCTCTGTATATCTCTGAAAAATATGCTGCATAGTTGATAACAAATGCAACAAGAGCCGCCATAAATCTTGTTTTCATCGGGGTGTTGAAAACAATACCCGGAACATAGAAAACAACGAAAAGCTGGAGCATAAGCGGCGTTCCGCGAATAATCCAGACAAAGGTTTTTGAAAGCCATTTAAGCGGCTTGAATTTAGACATTGAGCAAAAACAGATTAAAAGACCGAGCGGAATTGAAAAAACAAGAGTCAGCCCGAAAAGTCTGAGGTTTTCCCAGAAACCCTTTAAAAGCTCAAGTGTTATAGTTGAAAAGTCCATGATATTCTCCTGAGAAAAATATACGGCAGACAGAAGTTCTGCCTGCTGTATATATTAATGTTATTAATAAACAATATTATTTAACAAGCTGCTCGCCAAGATTATATTTTTCTGCAATCTTCTGAAGTGTTCCGTCCTCAGTAAGCTCTTTGATTGCCTGATTAACCTTCTCGGTTATATCGCTGCCCTTGCGGAAAGCGATTCCGTACTGCTCATCTGCAAAAGACTTTTCAACAATTGCAAGTTCTGCATAGTCAGAGCCTTCGCCGAGAGAGCCGATACCTGTTACATAGTCGATAACCGCTGCGTCAGCTGTTCCAGCCTTAACTTCCATCATTGCGTTTTTCATAGATTCAACCGCAACATAATTTGCCTTGCCGAAGAAATCTGCATATGCTGCATCAGCGATTGCCTCCTCGCCCGCTGACTCTTTTTCGGCAACAACGGTTTTTCCGTCGAGTCCGCCTGCAACGGAAAATGCATCCTTGTTATCAGCCTTGCAGATAATAACCTGCTTGTTGTTCATATAAGGATTTGAAATAGACATCGTTTCTTTTTTCTGCTCTGTTATGGTAAGTCCGTTCCAGATACAGTCGATGTTTTTAGCAGAAAGCTCGGTTTCCTTTGCTTCCCACGAAATCTCCTGAAATTCGGGAGTTACGCCGAGCTTTTCGCAAACTGCCTTTCCGAATTCAACCTCAAAGCCTGTAAGCTCGCCGTTTTCATCAATATAATCCATAGGTTCAAAATAAGTTATACCTATAATAAGGCTGCCCTTTTCCTGAACATATGCAAGGTCGCTGTCGGATGAAGCTGTTGTTCCTTCAGTTGGTTTGTTGTTTGAATTGCTGCATGCCGCAAAGCTGAATGCAACCGTTAATGCTGCGAGTAAAATTGCTATAATCTTTTTCATTATAAAAATAACCTCTTTCTTTAGTTTTATTTTTCAACGAGGCTATTATACTTTATTTCTTTAGCAAAGTAAAGTGTTAATTTGCTAAATTGTTAAAATTTATGCATATATACATTATGCTTGCATATTTATAAATTTTGCTAATAATCAAAAATAAGTATTGACAATAGTTTTTGTTTGTGATATTGTATGTGCATACAAAAAAATGTATAAACATTCATTAACAAAAGGAGATAATATTATGAAAAAGGTATTATGCATTGTTCTTGCGGCATTAACAGTTGCATTCGCTTTTGCAGCTTGCAGCAAAAAATCAGACGAAAACACAACAACCCCGACCGAAACAGCAAAAGAAACCCTTGTTATGGCAACAAACGCTGAATTTCCCCCTTATGAATTCCACGAGGGCGACGCTATTGTTGGTATCGACGCTGAAATCGCTCAGGCAATTGCCGATAAGCTTGGTATGGAGCTTAAGATTGAGGACGTTGCATTCGATTCAATCATCCCCGGCGTTCAGGCTAAGAAATACGATATGGGTATGGCAGGAATGACTGTAACAGACGAAAGACTTGAGAGCGTTAACTTCTCAACCTCATATGCAAAGGGCGTTCAGGTTGTTATCGTTAAGGAAGACAGTGATATCAAAACCGTTGATGACGTTGCAGGGAAGAAAATCGGCGTTCAAACCTCAACAACCGGCGACATTTATGCTTGCGATGATTTCGGCGAAGAGAATGTTACAAAATATGATAACGGCGCTGTAGCAGTTCAGGCACTTGTTTCAGGCAAGGTTGACTGCGTAATTATCGACAACGAGCCCGCAAAGAGCTATGTTGCAGCTAACGAAGGACTTAAGATTCTTGAAACAGCATATGTTGAAGAGGATTATGCAATCTGCTTTAACAAAGACAACGAAGAGCTTACAAACAAGGTTAACGCTGCTCTTGAAGAGCTTATTGCGGACGGAACCGTTCAGAAAATTGTTGACAAATATATCAACGCTGACTAATCGAAAAAAGGGGCGTAAAACGCCCCTTTTTTTAATTCAAAATTGAGAGTTGAGAATTTTAGTTACTCGCTTTGCTCAGACAATTAATTATAAACACTATCCATTCAGAAAAGAGGAAAAGCAATGAATCCTATTACATTATCCATTGCAAATGATTTCAAAAGAGCCTTTATTGATGAACAAAGGTATATGCAATATATAAACGGCTTTCTAAACACGCTGAAAATAACAGGCGGCGCGCTTCTCGTCGGTATTATTATCGGAATACTGATAGCCGCAGTGAGAACGTCGTTTGATAAAAACAAAGAGTCGATGAAGCTCAAAGGCGGTTTTGGCTATTATTTTCTCGGCTTTCTCAATGCAATTTGCAAAATCTATTTAACGGTTATTCGCGGAACGCCCGTTGTTGTTCAGCTTATGATAATGTATTTTGCTATATTCGCATCATCAAGCAACGGCGTTTTAGTCGGAATAATCGCCTTCGGAATTAACTCGGGCGCATATGTTGCCGAAATATTCAGGGCAGGCATTATGAGCATTGACGAGGGTCAGTTTGAGGCAGGGCGCTCAATCGGATTCAACTATGTTCAGACAATGAGTTATATTATCATTCCCCAGATGTTCAAGGCAGTTTTGCCAACACTTTTAAATGAGTTTATCGCACTGTTAAAGGAAACCTCGGTTGCAGGTTATGTTGGCGTTATTGAGCTTACTAAAGCCGGAAACATCATCGGCGGAAGAATTTTCAAATATTTTATTCCTCTCGGAATAGTTGCTGTGATTTATCTTGCAACGGTTATGCTGCTCACCTATCTTGTCGGAATTGTTGAAAGGAGGCTGAAGAAGAGTGAACGATAATTGTTTAATTAATGTTACAGGGCTTAAAAAACACTATCTCGACGGAACGGTTAAAGCTCTTGACGGAATAGACCTTGAAATAGACAAGGGCGAGGTTGTTGTTATTATCGGACCTTCGGGCTCGGGAAAGTCAACTGTTTTGCGTTCGCTCAACCTTCTTGAAATCCCCTCGGGCGGAAGCATTGTTTTTGACGGCGAAGACTTAACCGACCCCAAGCTCGATATAAACAAACACCGTCAGAAAATGGGAATGGTTTTTCAGCATTTTAACCTTTTTCCGAATATGACAGTTTTAAAGAACTTAACAATAGCCCCGATAAAGCTTCTCGGCAAATCGAAAGAGGAAGCCGAGGCAAAGGCACACGAGCTTCTTGAAAAGGTTGGACTTGATGAGAGG
>JAFUZY010000186.1 GCA_017476375.1 Eubacterium sp. | reverse complement strand
TTAGGCGAGGTGCGGTAACGAAGGATAGGTTTTGACTTTGTCCTTTTGTCCCTAAAAGCATTAAAAATTCCCTGCATACGCGAGTATGCAGGGAATTTTGTAATACATTTATGAACTAAAATTACTTTGTCAAAACTGCTTTGCATCCTAAAATCAGCAGATTTTTTGTCAGAACAATGAATAAAAGTCCATTTGGGCTGGCGCCCTAATGGACTTTTTGAAGCAGTTATGGCGGAAAAGATGCGATTTTTGGACTAACCTTCGTTATCGCACATCACCTTTAGGAGAGCTTTTTGCTGTTTATAGGGAAGGTTCGTAATTCTTAACAAAATTGAGAACTCTTGAATCCTTCGGGAGCTCGGTTATATAAATGCTGAGTTCATAATCCTTGCCGTTGCCCACCTCGTAAAGATTGAAATAACCTTCCGCAAACATATTGCTCTGCTTTATTTCAATCCTTTTCAGTGTTTCAATTTCACTCTTTGAAACGCGACATTCAAACCAGATTTCAAACGCCGTGTCATCCGAATTATACTCGCCATTGCCGTTTATTAAATTATTAACCGTGCTATAATCCTCTGTTAGCTTTTCAACATCCTCACGGCAGAGCTTTGTGAAAGCATCAAAATCCTTTTTATCGATTCCTTTTGATACATCGCCCTTTGTATAATCAGTTACACTGATATCGGTTATATCATATTTAACGCCGTTCTTATCAAGATAATCAAAAATATTTGTATATTCATTTTTTCTCTCGATAGTTTCAATCAGGGAATCAATCTTTTTATTGCCAAGCCTGTATTCATATTCCCTTTCAATCTCTTTTCCGTTTTTGAGGTAATGAGTAAATTGAATAGCGTAATAATTATCGTAATCAACCTCTGCTTCAACAACCTCAAACGGAGTAAAGCGATTTGCCTTATCATTTTTAGCATATTCAATAAGCTCTTTCTGAAGGTCGCAAACAAGCTTGATGTTTTCTTCCTCTTTACTTTCAATATTATATGAAATATTGACTTTTGAGCTTTCAACATCCTTCACTTCGGGAATATAATTTGTTTCGTATGTTGCAAGGGCGATAACTATTCCAACGCTTACTGCGCAGCAGATAACCCATCTTATAATGAGGCTTGCCGAAAAGATATTGAATTTCTTTTTCAGAATCATCTGCGTTGCAAAATAAACTATGAAGGAGAAGATTATATAAAGCGCAAGGAAGCCGAACTTTCCGAAGGAAAGCATTGAGCCGACAAATATTGAAATAACAAACGAGCCGATTATCGAAACAATAACCCGTATAAACGGAAGCTCTATTTCAAAGGCTGCCATTTCGCCTGCAACCTCAAGCTCTCTGAGTTTATAAAGCAGGAAGGCAATTGCGCAGATACCGATGCTGACAACAAAATAAACAACTAATGCTTTAAAGAAATCGGGAACAAAGATTTTTGTTTTCAAATCATAATCAAGCAGCTTGATAATAATGTTAACAACGGGTGAGAAAAGATAGCTGCTCTCATCAATGAAAATATCATCAGAAAATCCTGTTCCGAAGATTGCAGTTGAATAGCTGACAATGCCGACAAGCGCGGAATAAAGGAAATTGAGAATGAAATAGATAACCGCACCCGAAAATGCATTTCCTGCAAGCATCATTGAAAGAACCGCAATCGAAAGAACGATAAATGAAAACAGGAAAATTGATGCAAGCGGCATTAAAACCGACGCCAAAGTTGCCTTTGCAGTTCCCATAAACATTAGGATTCCGGGCAGACCCAAAAGAAATCCGATTAACTGCGGAACAACTAAAAGGGCATAAGCACTTAGCAAATTAGTTGTAAAGAGTGCTTTCCTTCCTATCGGGAAGGCATGGAGCGCATTGCACTTGTTTGCCGAGAAAAGATAGCCGAAAACAAGGATTGCAAAAACGCCTGCAAAGCCGAAGGCAAAAACATCCGATGCAATTCCCATTGTTACAATGCTGTCAAAGTCAAGCCGTTCCTTCATATTGTAATTTGTGTAGATAATAAGCGGATAAATGATAAATTCAATTATTAAAAGAAGAATTGAAAACGGAAGAAAGCGTTTTATGTTTGATTTAAACAATGTTGAACTAAATAAGGATTTGCTTGATTTCATTGTCAACTTCCCCCAATTCATAAATAAATATTTCCTCAAGCGTTAAGGGCAGAGCCTCAACAAATAAAGGATTTTTCTCTTCAATTTTTCTGATAACTTCCGCTTTATCACCGCTTACAATAAGCTCGTAAACCCTGCCTGTTTTCTTTTCCTTGAGAATGTTTATGCCAAGGTCTTTGATTTCAAGTTCATTTTCAAAGGAAACCTGAATTTTTGAAAGCTGGGTTTTAAGGTCGTCAAGGGACGCCTCAAGGAAAACCTTTCCCTTGTTCATAATTCCAACCGAATCGCATACATCCTCAAGCTCACGCAGATTATGCGAGGAAATTAAAACAGTCATTTCCCTGTTTGAGACCTCGTTGATAATGAGCCCCCATATCTGATGACGCATCATCGGGTCAAGACCGTCAACAGGCTCATCAAGAACAAGAATATCGGGGTTGCAGCAAATTGCAATCCAAAAGGCAACCTGCTTTTTCATTCCCTTTGAAAGACGGCGGATGTTCATTTCCCGGTTAATGCTCGGGAAATATTTTGCATATTCCTGAAACTTGTTTTCATCAAAATTACTGTATATTCCCTTGTAAAAATCCTTTAAATTCTTCGTAGTTGAATTATGGAAATAAAAAACATCATCGGAAATATAAACAATTCTTTTTTTAACGTCGTTGTTTTCAAAAACAGAAGCTCCGTCAACGGTTATCTGACCGCCTGCAGTTTTATATATACCGCAAAGAGCGTTCATAAGAGTTGTTTTTCCGGCTCCGTTGGGACCGACAAGACCATAAATGCTTCCGTCTGAAATATGCATATTAACGCCATCGAGCGCATTGAAATCACCGA
Source organism: Eubacterium sp. (assembly GCA_017476375.1). Taxonomy (GTDB): domain Bacteria; phylum Bacillota; class Clostridia; order Oscillospirales; family Acutalibacteraceae; genus Eubacterium_R. The sequence goes on along the minus strand of JAFUZY010000186.1, from coordinate 741 downwards.
AGGTTTTAACAACATTTTTAACCTCAATCATTATGAGCCGCCTCCTTTTCTATTTTGTCTATTTCTTTTTTCAGAGATTCGCTGCTTTCTCCTGCAAAAAGCAGCTTCGCCGCAGCTTCCTTAAAGCTTTTCATAAGCTCCTCGGTGTTTGGCTTAAACTGCTCCTGAGGGGCAACAAAGGTTCCTTTGCCTGAAATCTTATAAATGTAGCCCTCATTTTCAAGTTCGCGGTAAGCTCGCTGAATCGTGTTTGAGTTTATCGCAAGTTCAACCGCCAGCTCGCGAACAGAAGGAAGCTGCTCGTTTTCCTGAAGCGACTTCGTCATAATCAGCTTGATTATGCTTTCCTTAATCTGTTCATAGAGCGGGCGCGAATCGCGATAATTAATTGAAATCATACAATCGCCCCTTTCGTTTTACTTGCAAGTGTATTAATACGATTAGTACACTTGCAGTATAGCACACCCTTTTTCATTTGTCAACACTATTTTCAGTGAAATAACTTCGTTATGAAATATCGCACTGCAATGTGAAATGCCTGTCGGCGTTTTGGTTTACCCGCTTCGCTCGAACAATAATTATATATAATCGTCGCTTGCGACCCGAAATTCGTAATCTCGACCAACGGTTCCCAAAATTTGTTACCGGCTTGGAGCGCCGACAAATTTTGACCGTTCGGCAGTTCTTTTTGTTCGCTTCATCTGCCACTGGCAGCGCTCACAAACGAACCGTAACTCGTAA
>JAFUZY010000185.1 GCA_017476375.1 Eubacterium sp. | reverse complement strand
TCGAGCATTGGGCAGGAGTTATTACATGGATGAATACCTTCACACCCTCCCTAAACTGGATGGCAGGTTTTAACTCACTCAAAAAGCCCTTCCTTCATGTTAAAACTCAGTATAACCGCGACTACACCTGGGGCGACATTGATATGGACTTTATGAACCTCAATCAGTCTGCTCACGGCGACAGAGAGCATGGCTACATAACCGCAAGAATGAGAATGAAGCAGAAGGTTGCAGCAGGCTACTGGAAGGATGAGGCATTCAGGGAGAAAATCGGAATCTGGATGAGAGCCGCTGTCGGCGCAATGGAATCAAGAAAACTCAGAGTTCTTCGTATTTCGGATAATATGAGAAACGTTGCCGTAACTGACGGCGATAAGATTGAAGCGCAGATTAAGCTCGGATGGCAGGTTGACCACTACGGTGTCGGCGATATTATTAAGCTCGTTAATGCTGTTACTGAGGAAGAAATTGATGCTCAGATGGCTGAATACGAAGCAAATTATGAAATGGATACCGATAATATCGCATCGGTAAGATATCAGGCAAGGGAAGAGGTTGCGCTTAAAAAATTCCTCGAAAAAGAGGGCTTCGGCGCCTTCCACACTAATTTTGAGGACCTTCAGGAATTAAGGCAGCTTCCGGGTCTTGCTGCTCAGGACTTAATGCGTCAGGGCTACGGATTCGGTGCAGAGGGCGACTGGAAGGTTGCCGCTATGACAAGAATTATGAAGCTTATGAGCGAGGGTATGAACGGCGGAACTGCATTTATGGAGGATTACACCTATCATTTCGAGCCGGGCAACGAGATGCTCCTTGGCTCGCATATGCTTGAGGTTTGCCCGACAATTGCAGATGAAAAGCCGAAAATTCAGGTTCATCACCTTGGAATCGGTGACAGAGAGGACCCTGCCCGCCTTGTTTTCAAGGCTCAGACAGGAAATGCAATTGTTGTTACCCTTGTTGATATGGGCGACAGACTGAGAATGATTGTCAACGATGTTGAATGCAAAAAGCAGGAAAATGAAATGCCGAAGCTTCCCGTTGCAGGCGTTCTCTGGAAACCGCTCCCGTGCCTTCAGACCTCTGCTGAAGCGTGGATTTATGCGGGCGGCGCTCACCACAGTGTTCTTTCATACACCTTAACTGCAGAGCATATGCGTGATTTTGCAGAGATTATGGGAATTGAATTTGTTCATATTAATAAAGACACTGAAATCAACGAATTCAGAAAAGAGTTATTCTATAACGATGTTGCATATAAATTAGGAATGTAATCAGGAGATTTGGCATATATGTTAGAAGAATTAAAGCAAAAGGTCTTTGAAGCTAATTTAAAACTTGTTGATTATAATCTTGTTGTTCTGACCTGGGGCAATGTTTCGGGTATAGACAGGGAGAAGGGCTTATTTGTAATCAAGCCTTCGGGCGTTCCTTACAGCGAAATGACTGCCGATGATATGGTTGTTATGGACTTAAAAGGAAACAAGGTTGAGGGCAGGCTTAATCCCTCTTCAGATACACCAACCCATATGGCGCTTTACAATGCTTTTGAAGATATTGGCGGCGTTGTTCACACCCATTCACCGTGGGCTTGCTCATGGGCTCAGGCAGGCAGGGATATTCCTGCATACGGAACAACCCATGCTGATTTTGCAAACGGCTGCGTTCCCTGCACAAGAGGGCTCAGCAAGGATGAGGTATGGGGCGAATACGAGCTAAACACAGGCAAGGTTATAATCGAGGATTTTGAAAAAAGAAATATCAGCCCTGCCGAATGCCCTGCGGTTTTAATCCACCGCCACGGTCCGTTTACCTGGGGCAAGGATGCCTTCAAGGCTGTTGAAAATGCTTTAATTCTTGAAGAGGTTGCTAAAATGGCGTATCAAACAGAGCAGATTGCGTCATTTGATTCCTCTTCGGATATCGGAATTGAAGATTATCTTCTTGATAAGCACTATCAGAGAAAACACGGCAAGAATGCTTATTACGGACAGAAATAGCGGAGGACAGATATGAAAAAATTAACATCACTTATTTTATCGGCAGTTTTGGTTTTGCTCAGCTGCGTTGCGCCAGTCAGCGCATATGCGCTTGATTTGATTGATATTTCAGACGCTCAGATAACTTTCCCTTCTGAAAGCTATGTTTACAGCGGCGAAGAAATCACACCCGAAGCAACTGTAACAATTTCAAAGACAGACCCGATAACCCTTGAACCAAGCGAGGTAACCCTTGTTGCTGATACGGATTACACTGTTACATATTCCGAAAACGTTAATGCCGGCGAAGCAACCGTTACCGTTGAGGGAATGGGTGAATATACGGGAACTGCAACAAAAACCTTCACGATTGGCGCACTTGATTTTTCCGACAGTGTTAAAATCAAAAACACATCAAGAATGTATGTTGGAACTGCAGGAAAGTATAGCGTTACATACAATAATAAAGAGCTGAAAAAGGACGTTGACTATAAATTAACAGTTTCAAATTATTCAAAAACAGGAATAAAAAGCGCAACTGTTAAGGTTGAGGGTATCGGAAACTATAAGGGAACAAAATCAATTAAGGATTCCGTCTATCCAAAAAAGGTCAGCTCAATTTCAACCAAGAGCAGAAAAACCGACACTATCGAGCTTACCTGGAAAGCTCAGAAAAGTGACGGAGTAACAGGCTATCAGGTTTACATCTGCGATGAAAAAGGAAAGAACGCAAAGCTTTATGCAACCGTTTCTTCAAATTCCTGCAAGGTAACAAAAAGAAAAGCCGGCGCATACTATTATTTCATTGTAAGGTCATATAAAAAGAGCGACACACAAACAATCAAGAGCGATGCAAGCGCTGTTTATAAAACCTGCGCAAAGCCGGCAACGGTCAGCCTCAGGAGCGTAACGAAATCAAAGGATAAAAAGAAGCTGACAATCAAGTGGAAAAAGGTTGGATGCACGGCTTATGAGGTTGAATATTCAACAGATAAATCCTTTAAAAAGGGTGTAAACAAGGTTACTGTCAAGGGTGAATCCCACACATCGGCAACTGTTAATATCAAGAAAAACGATAAAACATATTATGCAAGAGTCAGAGCCTTCAGAAGATATAATAAGAATAAAACAACTGTTTACGGTGCAAGAAGCTCAACTCTTTCTTCAAGTTTCAGCAAGCTCTACGCAAGCTACACAACAAGCTATGTAAACAATCCAAACAGAACAACCAACCTCAAGCTTGCCTGCAAGGCAATAGACGGAAAGGTTGTTTATCCGGGCGAAACCTTCTCGTTTAACGGAACGGTTGGTCAGAGAACCGCAGCAAAGGGATATAAGGAGGCATATGTTTTCACAGGCCCTAATTCCCACACGCTCGGTCTCGGCGGAGGAGTATGTCAGGTTGCCTCAACAATGTTTAACGCAGCCCTTATGGCAAATTTCCGGATAGTTGAACGCCATCAGCACTCTCAGAGAGTTTCATATTGCCCTCTCGGAAGAGATGCTGCAATCTACTGGGGCTCAGAGAATTTCAGATTTAAAAACAACACCAAGTATCCCATCAAAATTAAAATGAGATGCGGCGGCGGAACCTTAACCTGCTCATACTATGTTTGCTACGACGTTTCTCCGAAGAAGGTTAAGCTCAGCGTTTCAAGAAGCGGAAATCATTTCACGCTCAAGAGAACGGTTGACGGCAAGGTTAACTACACTGCATACTCAACATATTAAGTTATTAGTAGTTAGTTGTTAGTTGTTAGTTGTTAGTTATTGGTTTAGGCTTGACAAATGGCTTCATCAAGACTATAATAGCTAAGAATTGAATATTTCAGGGGTGCCGAGAGGCTGAGATTATACCCATAAGCAGTCCGGTAATGCGGATTGACAATGAGATTATGTTATTATTAAACCCCGTATTTTCATACGGGGTTTTGATTTTGAAAGGAGAAATAAAATGAATTCAAAAACAAAAAAATTAACAACAACAGGTGTTCTTATCGCACTTGGAACAATCCTCAGTGTTATAGTTGTTTATAAACTACCCTACGGCGGCTCAATAACGCTTGCAGGAATGGTTCCCGTTGTTGTTCTCGGATATAAGTATTCGCCGAAATGGGGATTACTTTCAGGCTTTGTTTTCAGTCTTATTCAGGCAATAATCGGAGCAACTGCCTCTCAGGCTTTCGCAGGAATGTATGACCCGAATAATGCTGCAAAATCGGTTATAAACATTGTTCTTATGGCGTTTCTTGATTATGTTGTTGCATATTCCGTTCTCGGACTTTCGGGAATATTCAAGAACAGAATAAAAAACGACACCGCTGCCTTGGCAGTCGGCGCCGGATGTGCTTGCTTTTTCAGATTCGTTGCTCATTTTCTTTCGGGATGGATTCTTTGGGGAAGTTATGCAGAATGGTTCTTCACCGAAACTATGAATAATGATTTCGGCAAGGGCATTCTTGAAAAATACTCAGGTCAGGGACTTGCTGTTATCTATTCAATAATCTATAACGGAAGTTATATGCTCCCTGAGCTGATTATAACCGTTGTTGTTTGCATTGCGCTGATTTCGGTTAAGCCATTAAGAAAATACATAGTTAACGAAGAAGCTTAATCTGACTCGGGAATTTAACAAAAAAGACTTGGCAAAGCAAAATGCCAAGTCTTTTTTTATTTTGTTTTAGCGCTTAAAGTCTTGCTCCATGGGGAGTAAATCTTTTTGCCGTTCCTCGTTTTATAAGCTCTGACTCTTACATAATAGGTTTTCTTTGTTTGCGCAGTTGAAAGAGTAACCGAGCTTCCCGTTGAGGTAACGGATTTGAAGTTTGATGAAAAGTTCTTCGTTGTGCTCCACATAATCTGGTAGCCCGAAACACCGCCAGCCTTTTTCCACTTAACCGTTATCTTCTTGTATGCATTTGATTTTGCCGAGGTGATGCTCGGAGCTTCAGGTGAGGTATATGCAGTGTATGCAGCGCTTTTTTTGCTCTCAAGCTCAGCTCCGTCCTTTGAGGTCTTATGTGCGCTTACCTTGAATTTATAGCCTGTGTTTGAGGTTAAGTTTTCAACAACAAGATAATTGTTCTTTCCTTTTTCAACCTTCTCAAAAAGCTCATACTTATCGCTTTCGCTGTTATAAAGATAAACATTATAATAGTTTGCATTACTCTGTTTTTTCCAGCTCAGCTTAAAGGAATCGGGCTTAACTGCAGATGTTGAAAGTGAGGAGGGAACGGACGGTGCGGTTGCAGTTTCAATTTCCGAGGAATATGAACCGTAATACTTAACCTTATCAACTGTTTTAACAGCCCTGACTCTGACTCTGTAATTCGACGCAGTTGCAAGGTCGCTTATTTCAAGACTTGTTTTATCCGTTGTTCCTGCGTTAACCCATCCGGTGCTTCTGTGAACCTGAACATGGTATTTATCCGCGTGTTTATTTTCCTTCCATGAAACGGTTAGGGAATTTGTTCCTCGTTTATCAAGCTTCAGCTCGGTTACTTTCGGAGGAACAATTGAGAAGGTTTTAGTTCGGGGCTTAATATTTTCATAGTCGTTTATTCCCGTAACGGTTACGCTTGCCTTTCCGATTTGGATGTTATCGCTGAAGGTAACGTAATAATCCTCGCCCTTGATAAGTTCTTTTTCGCCTACCGTAACCTTAAGGCTCGGTTTAATTGCCTTTCCGGTGTACGCCTTATTCGGAATATCCGCTATCTCAAAATCGTTATTTGAAAACGACATCAGCTCGTTGTAGTAAACATAATTTGAATCAACGTAGCCGTCAATTCCGCTGACCTTTCCCGCTCCGTTTGAGCCGTCAGGGTCGCCGCCTGCATATTGCCACATCTGGTATTCGCCGGCATATGCTGTTTTTTTAGCATAGTGAGCAAGCCAGATTGCATATTTCTTTTCAAGCTGAGTTCTGTCTAAATTGTCTTCAAAAAATGATTTGCTTGCATAAACGCCTGCCGTATATCCTGCTTCCTCGATTGTTTCACAGAAGGCAAGGGCGTTTTTGGTCATTTTTGATTTGTTGAGTTTCTTTTCTCTCCACGCTGTGTCGAGCCTGCCCGAGTATGTGGCAAATTCATAATCATAATATACAGGAAGATTTATCTTATATCCCTTTATGTATTTAAGAACAAACTCTGCTTCCTCGATTGCTTCTTCTTCATTGAGTGCCTGAGAATAGAAATAAACGCCCGTGTCGAAACCGTTTTTAATCGAATTTGAAATATTTGTTTCAAAGTTTTTATCCTTTATCATTGTTCCTTTTGAGCCGTATCCGCGGCAGCCGACACGAACAATGATAACCTTTGTATCGGTTTTCTTAACCTTTGCAAAATCAATCTCGCCGTTATGAACCGAAATATCTATTCCGTTTTCAAGAACGCTGTCATCAAACCTGCTGTTGTGAGTAAGCTTGGTTTTAGTGTAGATGCTTGTTGTTTTCTGAGCAGCGTTTGCTGAAAAGGGCATGGCAAAAAGAAGCGTTACCGAAAGTAATAACGCCGCAAGCTTAGTCGCTCTCTTCTTTTTCGATGTACCAATAATTCTTGTCAACATATTTTGAAGAAACCCCTTTGCACTTTCCTTTTTCAGAATACTGCCAGAAATCATATTCGCCTTTATAGGTAACCTTTTCGTTATAATCCGCAACCCAAATCATAATGTCGTCATCAAGCTTGCTCATATTGAGCTGACCTCTGAAAATATAGCTTGATGCATAAACACCGGAGGTGTAGCCGGCTCTTTTTATTCTTCTGCAAAAAGCATTTATAAGGCTTGTTCTCTCTTTTCTTGAAAGGTCTGCCTCAACAAGTCTGCCGACAGGCTCGCCGTTTACATACGGATATTCAAAATCAATAACAACAGGAAGGGAAATATCGTATTTTTTTATTTTTGAAATAAGATATTCCGCCTCTTCCTCGGCTTCCTTATCGTTTATCGCCTGCGAGTAGAAATAAACGCCTACGGGAACATTGTTTTTATTTGCGTTTTTAAGATTATACTGTGCCTTTGAATCAAGATGGATAAGACCCTCGTCATATCCGCGATAGCCAACCCTTATGAAAGCGAAGTCGACTTCCTCCTTAACCTTGCTCCAGTCTATCTTTCCGTTGTGGTATGAAACGTCAATTCCGTTTGCAACCTGCTTATCTATATTTGCAAGCTCCCTTGAGCCGTTTAACGAAAATACAGCAATTAGAATACCGATTATAATAATGAAAAATGCAGCCGATAAAGAAAGAATAACCTTTTTATTCTGCTTATTTCTGCTTTTTCTTTTCTTTTTCGTTTTGTTTTTTGTAGCCATATTTTGTATTCTAATATATAAAAAAGCAAAGTTCAATATGTTTTATTGAAAATTTACAATTGTGGAATATTATTCTTATTTGTTGCCCTTTAAAAGTATATATGTTATAATTGTTTCATCAAAATACGGAGTTTTGCTATGAAAAGAATAATTTGTTTTTTAATATCAATTTTGCTGATGATGAATACCTCTTTTGCCGCTTTGGCGGATGATGGCGTTTTGAAAATCAGCCAAAACAATATATCCCATAATGTATCCGAAACCCTTTACGGAGCATTTATTGAAGACATTTCCTTTGCGTGCGACGGCGGACTTGTTTCAAATTTAGTTAATAACGGCTCTTTTGAATATGCGGATAATCCCGAAGCCGCATGGTATTTTAATTCTGTTGAAAACGCAGTGGCAAACGACGGCTCAATGAACGAAAACAACCCGAGCTATGAGGTTATCAAGGTTGACGGAAAGGGCTATATTGAAAACATTGGCTTTCCCGAGATTTATGATTATAAAACATATGATTATAATGATAAAACGGCACGAAAAGGGGATATGGGATTTAAAAAGGACGAAAAATATGAGTTTTCCGTCTGGCTGAAGAATATTGATTTTGAGGGTTCTGTCGGCGTTTATCTTAATTCCAAGGGCAATGATGAAAGGATAACCCAGCTTTCGGTTGACGAAATGAAAACGAATAGCTGGAACAGGTTTTCAACAACCCTGAAATCCGATGAGGATGCCGACGGTTCACTGATTATAACCTTCAACGGAAACGGTTCGCTTGCGCTTGATTTTGCTTCGCTTATTCCTCAGAGCAGCTACGGCTACGGAACTGAGGAATGGAAAAACACAACGCTCAGAAGTGATTTGTTTACTGCGCTCAAGGACCTTAATCCTTCGTTTATCCGCTTCCCCGGCGGTTGTCTGGCAGAGGGAACAAACCTTGAAAATCTTTATAACTGGAAACAGACAATCGGCGCACCCGAGCAAAGATTGCAGAGCGCGAACATCTGGCGCGACAGTGCAAACGGCAGAAACTACAACAACACTAATGCGATGGGCTATCACGAGTATTTTCAGCTTTGCGAGGACCTCGGCGCTGAGGCGCTTCCCGTTGTTAATGCGGGGATGATTTGTCAGGCAAGAGTCAGCTTTGACGACCATAGAATCGCTCTTGAAAAAAGCAAGATGAGCCCCTCGCAGTGGAAGAGCTATCTTGTCAGCGAACGCGGATTTGATGAAAAAGACGAGGAGGGAATGAAGGGATATACCGACTGGATTGATTCCCTTAATATAAATTCCGAAAAAGACTATGAAAAATGGCTTGACACAATTGCTCTCCGCCCGGGAACACCCGAATTTACCAATTATGTTCACGATGTTCTTGATTTGATTGAATATGCAAATGCAGAGGCGGATTCAAGCTACTGGGGCTCCCTGAGGGCGCAGAACGGTCACGAAGACCCGTTTAACATAAAATATCTTGCTGTCGGAAATGAAAACTGGAGCGATGTTTATTTCAGAAACTTTGATGAAATATACAAAGCCGTTAAAGAAAAATATCCCGAAATAACTGTTGTTTCCTCCGCCGGTGCTGCCTCGGAGGGCGATGAATTTGACTACTCATGGGGAATTATAAACGATAAATATGCCGACACAATTGTTGATGAACACTACTACACGGGCGAGAACTATCTCTTTGAGCATAACGACAGATATGATAGCTACGACCGCGACGGCGCAAAAGTTTTAATCGGCGAATACAGTGCAAAATGCCGCGGCTTCGGAACTCTTGAAACAAAAACCAACCTCTGGTCTGCAGTTGAGGAGGCAAGCTATTTAACAGGCGTTGAAAGAAACGGCGATATAGTTGAAATGTCCTGCTATGCTCCAACCTTTGCAAAAGTTAATGCAAACGCATGGGATTTGAATATGATTTGGTTTGATTCTCAGGAAATGGCGCTGACGCCCGATTACTATGTTCAGATGATGTTTTCAAATAATGTCGGAAATCAGTATATTGAAACTCAGAGCGTTGACGAGGATATTTATCAAAGCGTTACTGTTGACAGCGAAAAGCAGGTTATCTATATCAAGCTTGTTAACACAGGCACATCAAAGAATATAGCCGTTAATCTCGATGGGTTTGATAATATCAACGCTGTTTCAAATATCTTTATGAGCAACAGGTATAAATCCGCTTCAAATGAAATAAACCGTCAAAGAGTTGCTCCCGAGGAGGAGGGCATAAAGGCGAATGCTTCTTCGTTTGAGGTATCGCTTAAATCAAACAGCGTTAATGTTATAAGGGTTGCATACGGCAATAATAAAGGAGATTCCCTCTATACTCTTCCCGATAACATAAATCTCAAAATGAAATCCTATGTTCCTCCAAGCGTTATTGCAGGAATACTGATTATTGCAACCTGCTTTATTTTAGGCTCGTTTATCGGATTTTTGGTATACAGCAGGGTTATTAAAAAGAGGAGCAAAAAGGATGAAGATTAGCGCAATCAGCTTCAACACCGCCTCCCCTTGGGGAAGCAAGGAAAGCAACACAGATAGCAAAGAAAGAATAAAAAAATTCATTAAATATATGAAGGAGGAAAACGCTGATTTAATCGGAACTCAGGAGCTGAATTATTTTTGGCTGTCGGAAATGAACAAGCAGCTTGAAAACTATTCATCATACTCGGAAAAACGAGGCGGTGATGAAAGCGAGTGGACAAGCGAGATGAACGGCGTTTTCTTTAAAAAAGACCGCTTTGAAAAGCTCTTTGAAAAAACCTTCTGGCTGAGCAAAACTCCCAATAAAGAAAGCAGGTTTATATGCACCGATGAAAACGGAAATGAGCTGCGCGCAGCTTGTCACAGGATTTGCTCATATGTTATCTTAAAAGATAAAAGCGGGGTGCTTCTTGCTTTTTTAAACACTCATCTTGACCATAAATGTGAGCCGGCAATGGAACACGGAGCAAGGATGATTCTTGATGAAATTGAAAAAATCAAGAAAGAGTACGGAGAAGATATTTCGATAATTTTAAGCGGAGATTTCAACCAAAAGGATGATTCAAAGGCATATGAAATATTAACTTCAAAGCTAAACGATACAACCGATAAATCAAAGCAGCAGGCAACCTATCAGAATTGGGGCAAGGATTATGCTCTTAATAACGGCTGGGGCGCCGACTGCTCAGATAACAAGCCGATTGATTTTATTTTCACAAACGGAAAAGGAATATCATACAGAGTGCTTGACAAAACCGACAACGGATATATTTCCGACCACTTCGGAATCATTTCAGAAATTAAATTTAAGGGGAAGAAAGATGAAAAATAAAAAAGCTTTAACAGCAACTATAGTTTTAATTCTTATAGCAGCATGTGCGGCAGTTGCTTATCTTGCCGTTAATCAGAAACATTCCGAGCCGGCAACCTCTTCTCAGCCCTCGCAGAGCGTTTCAACCTCAAATGTTGAGGAAAGTGTTTCAAAAGATGAAACAACAACCGAATCAACAACGAACACAACCGAATCAACAACAACGGATGAATATGCATTTATCAAAAAGGGCTGCTGGTATCTTGCCGATAAGGATAACGAGGTTTGCTATGCAATTGCTTTTCGCAAGGAGGGTAAAGCCGATATTGCGTATTTCAACAGCGATAATATAGAAGGCTTTGACGCTCAGTATTCAAAGGGCGACGCCGTTTATAATATAGATGGCAAAAAAATAACCCTCTCAAAATTCCCCTCAGTAACAGGGCTGAAAAGTCTGGAACTTGAAATCGAGGGTAATGCAATACTGTATAAAGGCAAAGAACTTAAAAACTTTGACAAGATGAATCTTGACAACGCGCTTAAGTGCTTTGAATAACGCTATGGTTAATCAATTTTCAAGAACGGAGCTTCTGCTTGGAAGCTCATCAATCGAAAAACTGAAAAAAAGCCGTGTTGCCGTTTTCGGAATCGGAGGCGTTGGCGGTTATGTTTGTGAAGCGCTTGTTCGTTCAGGCGTCGGTGAAATTGATATTATTGATAATGATGATGTTAGCTTAACAAATCTCAACCGCCAGATAATTGCGCTTCATTCAACGCTTGGCAAAAGCAAGGTTGATGTTATGGAGCAAAGGCTTCTTGACATCAACCCCGAATGCAGGATAAATAAATTTGAAATGTTTTTTGATGAAACAACAGAGGAAAACTTTGATTTTTCTTTATATGACTATGTTGTTGATGCAATAGATAGTGTTAAGTCAAAGCTTCTGATTGCAAAGATTTGCGATGAAAAAAGCGTTCCCCTTATTTCCTCAATGGGAACGGGGAATAAGCTCGACCCGACTCAGCTTGAAATAACGGATATAAGCAAAACGAGCTACGACCCTCTTGCAAGGGTTATGAGAAGGGAACTGAAAAAAATCGGAATAAAGCATCTCTGCGTTGTTTATTCAAAGGAACAGCCGATAAAACCCGATGAAGAGGAAATAAAGGCAGTTATGGCGGCTGAAAAATGCGAAAAGCGAACAATTCCCGCCTCGAGCGCGTTTGTTCCACCGACAGCAGGGCTGATAATTGCTTCTAAAGTTATAAAGGACCTTATTTAGTTTCGAGTTCCGAGTGCCGAGCTCCGAGTTAAAGGTTACTCGGCTTCGCCTCAAACAATAAGTTAAAAGGATTACTATTATGGCAAGAGAGCTTGAAGAATATCAGATTATTGAGCGTTCAATAATCAAAACATACAGAAAAGAAATATGGAACCCCTTCATTGAAGGGGTTAAAAATTATGAGCTTGTGAATGACGGGGATAAGATTGCCGTCTGTATTTCGGGCGGAAAAGATTCAATGCTTATGGCAAAGCTTATGCAGCAGCTCAAAAGAGTGAGCGAAACGGATTTTGGACTTGTTTTTCTTGTTATGGACCCGGGGTATAACGAAGCAAACCGAAAAAAGATTGAAGATAATGCAAAACGCCTGAGGGTGCCGATAACGGTTTTTGAAAGCGATATTTTTGAAATTGCAAACAATGCCGGCGGCTCGCCCTGTTATCTCTGTGCGAGAATGAGGCGGGGCAATCTCTATGCAAAGGCGAAGGAACTTGGCTGCAATAAAATTGCGCTCGGCCATCATTTTACGGATGTTATCGAAACAACGCTGCTCGGTATGTTCTACGGCTCACAGCTTCAGGCAATGCTGCCCAAACTCCATTCAACAAATTTCGAGGGGATGGAACTTATCAGACCTATGTATTGCATAAGGGAAGAGGCGATAATCAGGTGGGCAAAACATAATAATCTGGAGTTTCTGCAGTGTGCCTGCCGATTCGTTGATGAATATTCAAGCAGTGAGGACGGTATAGGCAAATCAAAACGCCAGGAGATTAAAATGCTGCTCAAAGAGCTTGAAAATGCAAATCCCGGAATTGAACACAGCATTTTCAAAAGCATTCATTCCGTTTGCCTTGATACCTTCCCGGGATATAAGCAGCAGGGCGAATACCATTCGTTTTTAGATGAATACTAAAATATTACGAATTATGAATTGAGGGGCGCAAGCACCGATTGTATTATTCAGGTATAGTTTTTTAGTTTTGAATATAATAAAGACACTGCGCTAACTAAAACGCAGTGCCTTTTGTTTTTAACCAAAATAGCGGTCTAATAAGCCTTTGAATGCTTTATTGCAGCTCGCCAAAGTGTTATCGGGCGAGGAAAGGCAGTCGACCAGCCTGCTATCAAAAGCTCCACCGGAGCTTTCTCCTGAATTTCTGCGTTCTGCGAACTTGAAATTCAGAGCAGCCTCGCAAGAGATGAAGAAGACACTATGTTAACTAAAACATAGTGCCTTCTGTTAATTAACCAAAATATCTATCAAGTAAGCCTTTGAATGCTTTTCCGTGACGCGCTTCATCTCTTGCCATTTCGTGTACGGTGTCGTGGATGGCGTCAAGACCCTGAACCTTTGCTTTCTTAGCAAGCTCGGTTTTGCCTGCGGTTGCGCCGTTTTCTGCAGCAACTCTCATTTCAAGGTTTTTCTTGGTGGAATCGGTAAGAACTTCGCCCAGAAGCTCTGCAAATTTAGCAGCATGCTC
>JAFUZY010000184.1 GCA_017476375.1 Eubacterium sp. | reverse complement strand
GACATCATCGGCGTCTACATAGTAGAAGCCGCCGATGCCTTTAACAATTTTACCCTTTACCATATATCAGTTTTGTTCTTCTTTTTCCTCAGGCTTTGCGGTTGTTGTTGTTGAATCATCCGACGAGAAGCCCTTGAAATCAATTGTAAATTCCTGATTATTCTTTCCGTTAGTTGTTTTGGATTCCTTTGCGCCCGTCTTTTTAAGAGAAATAGCGATTGTCTGGGAATTCTTGCCGTCACCGTTTACACTAACAACCTTTTTTGAACCGTCAAGCTTAACAGACTGATTGAGGTAAGTTGAGCCGTCAATCTGAACCTTGATTGTATCCGTTTTATAATTTCCGTTTGCATCAATGCATTTCGGAAGTTTAACCGTTATTGAAACCTTTACCTGTTTTTCGGTTGTTGTGGTTGTTGTTCCGGAACTGATAATCAGCTTGATTGAATCGTTTTCGGCAATTGTTTCTCCTGCCGCAGGTGACTGAGATATAACGGTATCCTTTGCAATTGCACTTTCCTGAGTTATAAAGGAAATATTGGTAAATCCGTATTTTTCAAGAAAAGCTCTTGCTCCGCTCTGTGAAAGGCCGTAAACATCGGGCATTTTAATTGATTTGATAACGGTTGTTGAAGGTCCTGATGAAATATAGACAATGATTTCATCCTCGGATGAAACAACCGTGTTTGCCTTCGGGTCGGTATAAACAACCTTACCCTCTTCAACATTTTCACTTGAAACGGAAAGGAATTTATAATTAGTCAGCTTAGCCTGCTCAAGAGCCTGCTTAGCCTGCGATTCATTGCAGGAATAAATATTCGGAACACTTATATCATCAGCAGAAGCAGAAACAGTTAAAACAACCTTTGAGCCGTTTTGAACCTTTGTTCCCTCCTGAGGATTCTGTGAAATAACAACACCCGGCTGAATATCAGCGCTTTGCTCATACTCTGCAGTAAACTGATAGTCATAAATATTACTTGAAATAAGCTCATCATATGAAAGCCCTACAAAGTTTTCAAGCTTATGGGTTGAAGCATTCATATTGTTTGTAACAGCCATAACAAGAAGAACGATTGCAGCACCGAGAACAATTATTCCGATAATAATCGCAGTTGTTATTTTCTTCTTACGGTTCGGGTCTTCCTCCTCGCTTTCTTCCTCGTGGTAATCATATTTTGGAATGAAGCCCTGATTTCTGTTTTCATTATTCACAATTCGTGTTGGATTTGAATCATATTTTGAAACATAATTAAAGAGCGTATTAGGATTTTTAATAACCTCTTCAATATCAATAAGCATTTCGCTTGCAGTCTGATATCTGTCCATCGGGTTCTTTTGCATTGCATGGATGCAAATCTGCTCAAGACCGAGAGGAATATCAGCATTAATATCGGTTAATCGTTTTGCGTCCGCCTGAACCTGCATCAGCGCAACAGAAACAGCGCTGTCTGCCTCAAAAGGAACTGTTCCCGAAAGCATTTCGTAAAGAACGACTCCGAGCGAATAAATATCCGCCTTCTCGTCCGTTGGCTCACCCTTAGCCTGTTCCGGCGCAATATAGTGAACAGAGCCGATTGCCTGTTCGGTTAAGGTTTTTGTTTCGCTTCTTGAAAATCTTGCTATACCGAAATCAGTCACCTTAATATTTCCGTTTGAAAGAAGAATTATATTCTGCGGCTTAATATCCCTGTGAACAATTCCCTTGTCGTGAGCGTGCT
>JAFUZY010000183.1 GCA_017476375.1 Eubacterium sp. | reverse complement strand
GCATTTGAAGGAACAGTTATAACGCTGTAGCTCGAATCACCCGTTGCGCGCAAGCCGTAACCGTTCAGGTTGAGCGTATGTACGCCCTCAGGAACAATAACGGTTGCAGTCGTGTCTATATCCGCAAGAAGGGTTAGAGTGCTTCCCGCAACCCAGTTTTCCGCTTTGACGGCTTCTTCAATAGTTGCGTATAAAATATCGCCGATTTTTGCAACAGGAGAAGCGGTTTTAAATGTCGCCTTATAAATTGCATCGCCTGCTGCGGCGGTTACATCGGGAGACCATTTATCAAATTCATATGCTTCCTCGGAGGTTCCCCGCTTTGTGGGCAGAGCGCCGTCATAAGTCGGAACAGCGCCCTCGGCAACATCCGAATCCGTTTCGAGAACATCATCGTTTTCATTTACCCAGGTAACAGTATATGGCGTATGAAGTTTAAGCTGACCGCTTTGAGCATCCTTGCCGACAACATACTCGGTGTTGTCGCTGACAAATCTTTCTGCAATATTATAATCAGTATTTTCACTTTCAGTAAGCTTACCTGTGCCACTTGACTTTTTAACGCCGATTGATGCACTGCTTTCAATATCACCGATTACACTGATAACAGCATTATCGGCAAGATTTAAGTTGTTTGGATTATTGTTAACTGAAAGGTTATCAAGAACTATCGGCGAGCCTGAAATATTTACCTTGGTGTTTTTGCTGGCATGAATTCCGCCGCCGTTGGTAGCTTTGTTATTCGTTATGGAACCGCCAGTCAGATTAACCATATTAGCTGTAACATCCGTAAGGTAGATTCCTCCGCCCCAACCATTTTTTGAGGTATTATATATTATTTGTCCGCCCGCGATATTCGAGGTTCCGTAGTTATATATTCCGCCGCCTCTGGTAGCAGAGTTGCCTATAATCGCCCCGCCGTTCATATTTAATGTGCCGCTGTTATTGATTCCGCCGCCGCAAGAAGCGTTACCCTTGCCGCCGGTGATATAACCGCCTGTAAAGGTGAAGTAATCCTCGCCCTCAGTTCCTTCGGCATTGGCATTAACAGTTGCAAGTCCGTTTTCATCAACAGTGTATTTATGCGCTGTATTACCGCTGTCATTGAGAGTAAGCTCCGCATTTGAAGGAACAGTTATAACGCTGTAGCTCGAATCACCCGTTGCGCGCAAGCCGTAACCGTTCAGGTTGAGCGTATGTACGCCCTCAGGAACAGTAATGGTTGCGTTTGTGTTGACATCATTAAGCAGGCTCAGAGTGCTTCCCTCAACCCAGTTTTCGGCACTTACTGCTTTAGTTATATCTTCAAAAAACTTTGTTGTTTCATCATCAACAACTTTTGCTATTACTTCACTTGAAGCTTTTCCATAGAGAACAATGTCATCAAGCGCTACGCCGTAGCCATAGTTGCTTGTCATCTTAAAGCCAATCTGAACATTATCCGCAAGTGCGCCGGTCGGAAGGCTTAAAGCCAATTCCGTCCAGCTTTCATGGTTTTCCTGTGTGCTGAACATTGTATTCCAGTCACCGCCCGAAACTCGGTAGCATACATCAAAATAATCATATTCGCTGCCCCAGGCACGGTTAATATACCACAATTCAAGAGTTGATGACTCAACTGAAGATAAATCAATCGTAGGCGTAATCAAATACGCATAGTCGCCTCTATACTGAGAATGACTAACGAAGTTAAATTTTCCTCCGTGAGGAACGGTAGATGAGCTATAATCTCCTTCTTTGGCTTCCCATTGAAGGCCGGATTTAGACGACTCTGTTGACCAGTCGCTCGGAACCGCTTTGCCCTCTGCATCTTCTTTGAGCAAAATGCTTTGTCCTTGCGATGATGTATCATCAGCGTACACGCTGAAATTGAGCCCTGAAACAACTGACAGCATCATAACTATCGAAAGAAAAATGCTTATTGTTTTTTTCATTAAAACTTTCATAAAGCCCTCCAATAATCTATCATCAATTTTTTAAAACATTAATTTAATATATAATATAACATTTTAAGTATATCACACATAGTGCCACAAAAGTGCCACAAATATAAAAGAAAAAGCAGAAATTCAAAGAAATTTCTGTTTTTTGATCAGGCATTAACAATTCATTCAGCAGTGCGTTGTGCGTTCCCTCAAATCAATGGGGACAGGCGCTTCGCGAATGATGAATTATGAATGATGAATTTCGGGTCGCTTCGCTCCGATTATATTATCGGCGAACGAACTGGGCGTTCCCACCACAGCACACGGGGACGTTCCTCCGAAGGTGGTGGTTCGTTTGCGACCGCTCCCAGTGGGAGAAGAAGGGAGCAATAAGAACTGCCGAACGGTCAAAATTTGTCGGCGCTCCAAGCCGATAACAAATTTTGGGAACCGTTGGTCGTCGTCCCCATGGCGGACGAATAGACGCACCCTCTTTACTGCACCAATGGCAGGCGAAAGCGGTCGTTCCCTCCACCCATCAGTTCGGTCAGCCCAACAATCAAATCAAGGGGACAAAGCGCGAAAGGTTTTCGCATGGCGATATTCGTTTTTGCAAAACGAGCGATATATTGCTTTGCAATGCGATATGCCTTCGGCGCGATATGCACTCGAGGGCGAGTGCGTTTCGGTTTACTCGCGCAAGCGCTCAAACAATAAGTTATGCGTGGTTCGTAACTTGTGGCTCGCAACTATAATCGGAGCAAAGCGACCCGAAATTCCTCATTCCTCATTCCTAATTCCTAATTTGCGCAGCGCAGCGACTCGGAATTTTTACATATTGAAAAACAATTATCTTAGGTATATAATGATTATATAGAAAACAAATATAGGAGGCACGGATGGAAAATGAAATAAAAAAACTGCTTGAAGATGTTAAAAACGGCGGCGTTTCCGTTGACGATGCGCTCCTTAAGCTCAAGGCTCAGCCCTTCGAGGATTTGGGATACGCCAAGGTTGATTTTCACAGGAAAACCCGTCAGGGAACGCCCGAAATAATTTACGGCGAGAGCAAAACGCCTGAGCAGATTATCGGCATTATTAATTCAATGCTGAAAAACAATCAGAAAAGAATACTTATAACCCGCTTGAGCGAGGAAAAAGCAGAACTGATTAAAAAGGAATTTGACCTTGAATATTTTTCAGATGCAAGAATCGGAATTATCGGCGGAATTTCAGAAGAGGGTGCAGGAAAAATTGTTGTTGCAACGGGCGGAACAAGCGATATTCCTGTTGCAGAGGAAGCAGTTTTAACCGCTCAGTTCCTCGGAAACAAGGTTACAAGGCTCTACGATGTCGGCGTTGCAGGACTGCACAGGCTTCTTTCAAGCCTTGATGAGATAATGGATGCAAGAGTGATTATCGCCGTTGCTGGGATGGAAGGCGCACTTGCAAGCGTTATCGGCGGTCTTTCCGACTGCCCTGTTATTGCAGTTCCGACAAGCGTTGGCTACGGTTCCTCTTTTGAAGGACTTTCTGCACTTTTATCAATGCTCAATTCCTGCGCGAGCGGAGTTTCGGTCGTTAATATCGACAACGGCTTCGGCGCAGGCTATATTGCAAATATGATTAACAAGGAGTGATTATTATGAAAAAAACACTATCATTTTTATTATCATTTGTTCTTGTATTAAGCGTTTTTTCTCTCTGCCCTGCTGCTTTTGCAGTTACAGCTCAAAAGAAAACAATGCTTCAATACACCTCTTTAAATCTAACCTTTGAAAAGGACGAGGCGGATAAATACACCTGCTCGGTTACAAACAATAACGGAAAATATATTTCCGTTGATGCAAGTGATGACGGTAATTATTTTTGGCTTATGGTTACCTCAAACAAGGCAACGGGAAACAACAAGCCGACCATAACTGTTTATAAGGTTAAAGACGGCAAAAAAACGACCTATAAAAAATATCAGATTGTTGTTAACCCTGTCCACAAAGTTAAGATGAAAAACATCAAAATCAACAAGGGAACGGGTAAGAGAATTAAACTGATAAATCCTTACTACGACTGCAAGGATTACAACCTTGAATACAATAAAAAAATAATCAAGATAACCCAGTATCTCTATGACGGTGACGAGGCTTACTACACCTTGAAAGGTCTTAAGAAGGGCAAAACAACCGTTAAAGCATACCTTTCGGGCACCAAAAAGCTTATCGGGTCGTTCACCGTAACCGTTGGCGACTACAAGGCAACCGTTAAAAAGAGCAAGCAAAACATAACAATTTATTATAACCCCCACATAAGTTCAAAATATCTTGAATTGGGAACCTTTAATTTAGGGGAAACAATCTATAATTACCACGAAAATTCAGTTTACACATACACGGCAAAAAATGCAAAGCTTGTTGGTTATAATTCAATCGGCAAAACGGAGATAACGCCTAAATCCGTTCGTATATTCTCAAAAGGAACCGGAAAAACAACGCTCACAGTTTATGAAAAACGCGGCAAGGCGAAGAAAAAGAAAATCGGAACCATTAATCTTTCAATCAAAAAAGCAAAAGACAGCGCTGTTTTCTCATCAAATATGGAGCTTGATAACGACGGAATTTTCTATGAGAACTTCATCAGCCCCAGCGAAAGCTACGACCTTAAATCTGCAGTTGTTAACAGGTATATAAATAACAGCCAAACCGGCTCGCATTTTAAAAGCAGCGAATACACCTTCACTGCAAAATCAAATCACCCCGAAATCATTTCGGTTGATAAAAACGGAGTTTGCACCTGCCATCAGATTGACAAAGACGGTGTTCACAAAATAACATATACAGTTACTTTTAAAGACGGCTCAAAGGTTACCCTTTCGGGTGCTTTTGACACGGTTGATGAGGATTTCTGGAATTAATAAATAAGGATAAAACTATGAAAAAGCCAAATATCATTGTTATTATGACTGACGACCAGGGCTACGGCGACCTCAGCTGTATGGGCGCAAACGATTTTAAAACGCCCTATATTGACGCCCTTGCAAAGGACGGAATTCGTTTCACCTCAATGTATTCAGCCTCACCCGTATGCTCGCCATCAAGAGCGGCACTTTTAACCGGAAGATACCCCGGTAACGCAGGCGTTCGCGCAATTCTTGCAGGTCACAGAAGGGCAAGCGGTTTAACCCCTGCCGTTCCAACCATTGCAACAGCTCTCAAAGAACTTGGGTATCACACGGGTATTTCGGGCAAATGGCACCTTGGGTTAAAGGATGAATGTCGCCCGAACAGCAACGGTTTTGATGAGTTTTCGGGATTTCTTGCAGGCTGTGTTGACTATTATTCGCATATTTTCTATTGGGGAATGGCGGACGGAAACACGAACCCGACCCATGACCTTTGGGAAAATGAAGAAGAGATATACGATAACGGCGAATATATGACCGAGCGCATAACACGAAAGAGCATTGAATTTATTCAGCAACACAGGGATGAGCCGTTTTTCCTCTATGTTGCATACAACGCCCCCCACTATCCGATGCACGCGCCCGAAAAATATATGAAGCGCTTTGAGCATCTTCCGAAGGACCGTCAGTTAATGGCGGCAATGATAAGCGCTGTTGACGACGGCGTTGGCGATATAAGAGCGGAGCTTGAAAGGCAAAATCTGCTTGAAGATACGTTAATCTATTTTCAGAGCGACAACGGTCCGTCAAGGGAGTCACGAAACTGGCTCGACGGAACCGAGGATTTATACTACGGCGGAAGCACCGGAATTTTCAGCGGACATAAATTCAGCCTGTTTGAGGGCGGAATAAGAATCCCTGCCATAATGAGCTGGAAGGGGCATATTGAGAGCAGGGTTGTTGACGCACCCCATATAGCAACCGATATTTTCCCGACAGTGCTTGAACTCTGCGGCGGCGAGCCTGAAAAATATGAAATAGACGGCATAAGCCTCAAGCCCATGCTGTTTGACGAGGGCGATGCGCTCCACGAATATATTTTCTGGGAAATGGAGGGTCAGACCGCAGTCAGAAAGGGCAAGTATAAATTAGTTCTCAACGGTCAGCTTGAAGAGGGCGAAACACCGAGAGCCGAGGTTTTCCTCGCAGACCTTGAAAACGACCCGTCCGAAAAGATTAACCTTGCTTCCGAGCTTCCCGAGCTTTGCGAAGAGCTTAAAAACGCAGCGCTTAGCTGGAGAGAAAAACTCGAAAAGAACTGGGAAGAAAACTTCCTTCAGAACTACACAAGTCTTACATAAGAAAGGGCTATCTCAAAAACGAGATAGCCTTATTTTAGGGACAACTGGGGACTGTCCCCAGTTGTCCCTAAATATAGTTTTTTAGACTATAAAGTTGAAAGATAATCATCCGCTTCCTTGTGACTTTTAAATGAAATAACCTTAACTCTCGGATGTAACATAAACAAAAATAATAGCTTTGGTTTTGATTTTTTATTATAGTTTATAATGTAATCAAGCAACGCCTTATCAGGTTCTAATTCACAAGCAATATCATCTCTGACTTTCTCTCGCTGCACAACCCCTTTTAAACATACATCAGTTGGCAAATCAAAAAAGAATACCAATTCACATTCTTTGATCCTATGCTTAATTGTACTGCCGTAATTTCCGTCAATAATCCATCTGTCATTTTTCATTATTTCATTCTGTCTTTTGATAAACTCGGGTCGTTCTAAGTGACTAGCATCAGGAAACCAGTATATATTATCAAGAAGATAAAGCGGTAAACCTGTTTTCTCCGCAAGCTTTTTTGCAAAGGTACTCTTACCTGAGCCACAACAACCAACAACAATTATTTTTTTGTAAACAAACATAGAGCCACCTCTTACTTAGTCAAATTTCATCTATTAGGGACAACTGGGGACAGTCCCCAGTTGTCCCTATATTCATATTCAGTAAGAATTTCTAAATTTTCTGGGATGTCATTAATCTTTTCTTTTATAAATAGCGGATATAAATATTGCTCATTCAGCGAACAAATATCCAACCATTCAAAAAATTCGTTTTGATTTGTTTCCAATCCTGCAAAGCAATTTTTATTTATCAAGTATGTATCTGAAACATCGACCAAATAATAAATACATAATTCGTGGAATTTTTCCTTGCTGACATCTTCAACAAAAAATTGCTGAGCCAACCAAAGAGGTCTAACTACATTTCCTTTAATACCCAGTTCTTCTTTTAACTCTCTTATTATGGCATTTTCTGCGCTTTCGTGCAAATTCACTCTTCCTCCCGGCAGATAATAATAAGGGGACAGATTGTTTTTCATTGCAAGCAGTTTGCTGTTGTGTTTAATTACAGCGCAAACCCTGTAATTAAAAATACCACTTTCAGTTTTGAATGTTAAATCCATATTTAATCTCCAAAAAATACAAACCTGCCACATTGTGACAGGTCGATGTAACAGCATCTCATAATACTTTTTTATCAAGTCTTAACGCTGTGTTCGGAATGGTAACAGGTGTACATGATGATTTAATTATATCAATTAATTAAAACAATGTCAAACGGGACAACTGGGGACAGTCCCCAGTTGTCCCGTTAAAGTTTCTTTCTGCTTATATTCAATGTCTTTGATATCATGTTCTTTGTTGCTCCTGCTCTTAATAACAAATCAATCACTTCATCCTGGCGGCGATCTTTATTCTTATCAAGAAATGCAATAATATCATTCTGTTTAATTCCATTAACCATGCTGTTCATTATAAAAAATTCATCTAACGCACGGTCGTCAACTATATGTATTGCTTTAAAATCCGAATCTGAAAGCAACTTGTCGATGAACTCAGTATCAGTTATATTCCCTTTTCTCTCAATATATTCATTATAACTGCTCCATTTATACTCATCCACTCTCTTGCAGATTCCGGCACTAACCGGATTATAATGAATATATCTTAAAGCGGCAAATAAATAATCGTCATCATTAATTGGCGAACTATAGTATCTTCCGTTAAAAAGCGGTCCTGTTTTTGAATGAGTATAATTGTATTTAGGAACATATTTAGCACCGAATGACTTAAACATCTCAGGCATATTTTCATTGTTGAATTTTAGAATAAAGTGAACATGATTTGTCATAAGACAATACGCTAATATCTCAACATTATATTCAACACATGTATTTTTAAAGCACTTTATAAAAATCTTATAGTCTCCATCACTCAAAAATATATTATTTGAATTAATGCCTTTTAAAACAATATGATATATTTTATTCTCTGATAAAACTCTGGCGTGTCTTGGCATAATAATTCTCCTTATCACATCTAATTATTTCATCAGTTGGGACAACCGGGGACTGTCCCCAGTTGTCCCTAATCGTCATCATCCGAGGATAGCTTAAGAACTGCGAGGAAAGCTTCCTGAGGAACTTCAACCGAGCCG
Source organism: Eubacterium sp. (assembly GCA_017476375.1). Classification (GTDB taxonomy): domain Bacteria; phylum Bacillota; class Clostridia; order Oscillospirales; family Acutalibacteraceae; genus Eubacterium_R. The sequence goes on along the minus strand of JAFUZY010000183.1, from coordinate 859 downwards.
AACTGCCTCATTCATTTCTTTCCTTCTTTTTGCTTTTCGAGCAGCTTTTTCTTTCTTGTTACATCGCCGCCGTAACACTTAGCCAAAACATCTTTTCTGAGCGCCTTAACAGTTTCTCTTGCAATAACCTTTCCGCCGATTGCAACCTGAATAGGAATTTCAAAGAGGTGGCGCGGAATGTGCTTTTTAAGCTGTTCGGCAATTTTTCTTGCCCTGGAATACGCTTTCTCCCTATGAATAATAAACGAAAGCGCGTCAATAACATCGCCGTTAAGCATAACATCAACCTTAACAAGCTCGCTTCTTCGATACTCTTTAAGTTCATAATCAAACGAAGCATATCCCCTTGTTCTTGATTTAAGGGCATCAAAGAAATCATAGATAATCTCATTGAGGGGCAGCTCATAGTGAATATCAACTCTTTCGGGGGTGATATAATTCATTGTTTTGAAAATACCCCTCTTTTCCTGGCACATATCCATAACCGTGCCGACAAATTCGCTCGGAACGTAGATATGAGCATCGGCAAAGGGCTCTTCGCAATAGTCAATCAGTGCAGGGTCGGGATAATTGGTCGGGTTATCAATTTCAACCATAGTTCCGTCGGTCAGGTGGATTTTATAAACAACGCTCGGAACGGTTGCGATTAAGTCGAGATTGTATTCCCTGTCGAGTCTTTCCTGAATAATCTCAAGGTGAAGAAGACCCAAAAATCCGCATCTGAAGCCAAATCCGAGTGCGCCCGAGGTTTCGGGCTCATATGATAGTGAAGCGTCATTTAACTGCAGCTTTTCAAGTGCGTCCCTGAGCGCTTCATAGTCAGCGCCGTCGGCAGGATATATTCCGCAGAAAACCATCG
>JAFUZY010000182.1 GCA_017476375.1 Eubacterium sp. | reverse complement strand
CTCCGAACGCAATCAAAGGAAGAACGGTGCTTGGAGAGGAACGTCCCCGTGTGCTGTTGAGGAAACGTCCATTTCGTTCGCCGATAATATAATCGGGTGCGGGTGTCCCGCCCAACAACTCGGAACGCGAAACTCGGAACTCGGAACTAAATTGTGATTTGCGAGGGCAAAGCCCTCGACAAATCACTATTTATCTCTTCCCGTGCAGAATCGGTGAAAGCGGTTTATAAATCAGCATTGAAATGCCGACGCTTATCAATCCTTTAACAAAGGTAAACGGAACATTGAAAATAAGAAGGGCGTCATCAATGCTTCTGACGCTCGGCAAAATTGCCTGATACATTCCCAAAACCGCGTTCTTATCCATAAAATTATAATAGAAAGGATAAACAATAAATTTGTTTGAGGGAAAACTTATCAGCGCCATACAAAGCGCACCGATGATACCGCCGATTAGCGCGCCCCTCTTTGTTTTATCATTTTTATATATGATTCCTGCAACGAATGAAAAAACTGCGCCGAGAATAAAGTTTGAAAGCTCGCCGATATATCCGCTCTGGCTTACAGCCATATGAATAAGGTTTTTAACAAGGGCGATAACAACCCCTGCTAAAGGTCCGTAGGCGAACGCGCCGATAAGCTCCGGCAAATCCGAAAAATCAAGCTTGATAAAGCTCGGAATTATCGGAATGGGAATTTCAAGATACTGAAGTGCGATTGCTGCTGCAGAAAGCATTCCGTAGCCTGCAAGAAGCCTTGCTTTGTTTTTGGTTTTTGTTTCAGACATAATAAATCATCCTTTTTATAAATGTATTCAAAATATCCCACAAAAAAGAGAACCCCGATTGATAATCGGGGTTATATTGTTATAAAGCAATATTATTTCTCTCATCCGGACTTATGATAAAAATCAATTACCGTCGGTTACGGAATTTCACCGTATCAGTTCCTATCTTGTGCCGAAGGCACATATCGCTGCACAGCAATATCGCTCGATTGCGAATATCGCAAATCAAAGATTTATATCGCTGACGGCAATCTTCAGGAAGTCGTGGACTTTACCACCGGTGAGGAATAGGCATTTTATTATGTTAAATAATTGAAATGCGGCACCTCGCCCCGAAATATTTTGTAGTTCCATTATATAAAAAAGAGGCATTTTGTCAACAAGCATATTACATATTATAAAAAATGTAAAACAAAATCACGAAAACTATACAAAATAATAGAAATCAGTCTACTAAAATGGCTCAAAATTTGACAATGAACTAAAAATCTGCTATAACCGTAAAAGTTACAAAACTGTAACAATAAATTACAAAAAGGAGTAATGATTATTAGTATCAGAGTAAAAGTAATATCTGTTGTTCTTGCAGTTATATTTGTTTTTGCAGGCGCTTTTAATGCATTTGCAGGCACTCAGAAGGCGTATTCCGAAAAAAGCGCTTTAGCTGTTTCAAAAACAAGCATCTCTGCAGCTCAGGCAGTGCCGACCTTGTTTAAAAGCAAGGATTTCAAGGTTAAGGCTGAAAAGATAACAGATAAAAGTGCCGTTTTAAGCTGGAATACGAATAAGAATTATGTCGGTTATAAGGTTTGCAGGTTCAACATCTTAACGGAAAAATGGGATGAAATCAGGCAAACAACAAAAAACAGCTATGAAGCAAAGGATTTAACTGCTGCTTCAGAATATCGCTTCTGCATATTAAACTGCGTAACGGATGAAATCCTCGGAGCAGTTGTGTTTAAAACAGCGGCGAAAACACCCGAGCTTAAGATTAAAGAGCGAACCTCAAAGAGAATTGTTCTCTCTCTCGGAAAGCATGATAAGAACGAAACCGTTGTTATCTACAGAAAAACAGGCGCAAAGGATTATAAGCAGATTGCCAAGGTTAAGGGTAAGTCAACCTACACCGATAAGAAGGTTAAGGGCAACACTTCATACACCTATAAAGCCAAAACCATAACCAAAAACGGAAAAGTTAAATCGGAAAGTGCTTTCTCTTCTTCCGTTAAAACAAAAACTCTGCTTTCCATGGACCTTCCGTCAGTAAGCGGAAAAACAAAAACTTTTGCATACTACACGGCAGTTACCCTAAAAAGCTCGCCTCAGTATAAGCTTCTTCGTTCTGATAAATGCACAACCGACAAAAAAACAGGTATTAGAATGTATGAAGGCTGCTACTGCGTTGCACTCGGTTCATACTACGGAACAAAAATCGGAACGAAATACAGAATAACCTTCTCATCAGGAAATTCAATCAATGTCGTTCTATGTGACCAGAAGGCAAACCGCCACACCGATTCAAAGCACCAGTATGCAGTAAACAACAAGGATATTGTTGAATTCTATGTTCAGGGAAGTATGATTCCCAAAGCCATCAGAGGAAGGGGCGACTACGGAAGGCTGTCTCAGTTCTCGGGAAGCGTTACAAGCATAGAAAAATATATGGACTAAAAAAAACGCGAAGGAATATCCTTCGCGTCAGACTGTAGACAAAGGGCAAAACCGCGCAGGTGTTTTTCAACACATATTTTGTAAGGTGCGACAAGGTCGTCATTCCTCGTGCGCAGAACCCATTTAAAAAATCAATATTAAAATTCCCG
>JAFUZY010000181.1 GCA_017476375.1 Eubacterium sp. | reverse complement strand
TCGTACCCCAATTGAACATATTTGTAATAAAAATTATGAAGATATGCAAATAATTATACAAATTGTATTAATTCGGGTTTTTCATTGTTAATGAAATTCTGTTTTTAGCAGTGTCAACCGAGATTATCCAAACATCAACAATATCGCCAACCTTTAATACTTCGCTCGGATGCTTGATATATCTGTTTGTTATCTGGCTTATATGAACCAGTCCGTCCTGATGAACTCCTATGTCAACAAACGCACCGAAATCAATAACATTACGCACTGTTCCTTTGAGCTGCATTCCGGGTTTTAAATCCTCAATGCTCATAATATCGCTTCTGAGCATTGGCTTTGGCAGTTCGTCTCTCGGGTCTCTTCCGGGCTTGGAAAGCTCGCCGATAATGTCGATTAATGTCGGTTCGCCTATTCCGATTTCGGCAGCAAGCGCAGATGTTCCTTCTGTTTTAACCCTTGCAGTCAGCATTGCAATGTTGCCCTGCCTTATATCGTCGTCGCTGACAGAACAAAGCCTGAGCAAGCTTTCTGCAGCCTTGTAGCTTTCCGGATGAACAGCAGTGTTGTCGAAAACATTTTCGCTTTCGGCAACCCTTAGGAAACCGGCGCACTGTTCAAATGCCTTCGGTCCGAGTTTATTAACCTCGAGCAGCTGATTTCTTGATTTGAAACTGCCGTTTTTCTCGCGGTAATCAACAATGTTTTTAGCAACGGAACCGCTTATTCCCGCAACTCTTGAAAGAAGCTGAGGAGAAGCTGTGTTAAGGTCAACGCCAACGGAGTTAACGCAGTCCTCAACAACGCCGTCAAGGGCAGAGTTAAGCTCTTTTTGCGGCATATCGTGTTGATACTGACCAACGCCGATAGCCTTCGGGTCTATTTTAACAAGCTCGGCAAGTGGGTCCTGAAGCCTTCTTGCGATTGAAACAGCGCTTCTCAGCGAAACATCAAACTGCGGAAATTCCTCTGCGGCAAGTTTAGAAGCACTGTAAACCGAAGCGCCTGCTTCGCTGACAACCATATATTCAATTTTTTCACCGATTTCTTTAATCGTTTCGGCAGCAAATTCCTCTGTTTCGTGCGAGGCTGTTCCGTTTCCGATTGCAAAAAGAGTAACGCCGTATTTTGCAACAAAATTCTTGATGATTTTCTTAGCCTCATCAATCTTCTTGTGGGGCGGAGCAGGGTAGATAACGCCTGTATCCAAAACCTTGCCTGTTTCATCAACAACCGCTACCTTGCAGCCTGTTCTGTATCCGGGGTCAAGACCAATGGTAACCCTTCCCTTAACAGGGGGTTGCATAAGAAGCTGCCTTGTGTTTTCGCCGAAAACTTTTATTGAGCTTTCTGCGGCAATGTCTGTAAGCTCATTTCTGATTTCGCGCTCTATTGAAGGGAAAATCAGCCTTGTGTAAGCGTCGTCAATTGCCTCAACAACCTGTTCGGTGCAGGGCGAATTGCCTTTTTTGTGAAGATTAACAAGCATATCGCAGGCAACGGCTTTTTCGTATTCTATGCCGACTTTCAGGATGCCCTCTTTTTCACCTCTGTTAATTGCAAGAACCCTGTGGCGTGCAATCTTTGAAACAGGCTCGCTGTATTCCTTATACATCTCGTAAACGCCAAGGTCCTCTTTTGCACCCTTAACGTTGATGATTCCGCTTTTCTTGATTGCGTATCTTAAAAGCTTTCTGCCCTTCGGGTCATCGGAAACATTTTCGGCTATTATGTCTCTTGCGCCCTGAAGTGCGTCATCAATTGTTTCAACCTCTTCGCTCAGATATTTTTCAGCAAGCTCCTCAGGAGATGACGAGTTCTGATTTTGCGCGTATATCTCGTCAGCAAGACCCTGAAGCCCCTTTGCCTTTGCAACGGATGCCCTTGTTTTTCTCTTCGGTCTGAACGGACGGTAAATATCTTCAAGCTCGGTCATTGTTTTTGCATTATCAATGGAAGCCTGAATTTCATCAGTCATCAGTTCCTGCTCGGTGATAGATGCAATAACCTTTTCCTTTTGCTCTTCAAGATTGCGAAGATAAGCCAGCCTGTCTGAAAGCTCTCTTAATAGCTGGTCGTCGAGCGAGCCGGTTGCTTCCTTTCTGTATCGGGCGATGAAAGGGATTGTGTTTCCATCGTCAATAAGAGCGATTGTGTTTTCAACCTGCCATGGTTTGAGTGAAAATTCTTCCTGAATTTGTTTTGCAATGTCCATAGTATTTATCCTTTATATAGTAATAAAATTATAATACCAAAATATTATAATTATTTCAATATATATAATAAAAATAAATAATCGTTGACTTTAAACACAATATATGCAATAATTTTAAAAGAGATATTATCAATAAAAACTATGAAAGGAGTAAAGATTATTCAAGCGCCGGAGCCTGTGGCTGCGCCAATGGGCTGACGAGGCAAAGAGTTATCGAAGATTTCGGCGGATGCTCTTTCGTATTACCTTTGATGCGTATGAAAAGGCAAAACTAATCGGAAACGGTTTCGACAAATTCTTTTCAGCAAAGGACCTAAAATTGATTATATCTTAATTATATATTTATATTGAGTTACAGGTTGAATACAGGGAAACATATGCTTGTTTTATTATATTCAAGCGCGAATGTGTCGCCCGAAATTCGTAATTCGTAATCCGTAATTCGTAATTGAAATAGACGAAGGAGTTTTTACTATGTGTGGAATAATAGGCTACACCGGATACAGCCAGGCAAGAGGAATCTTGCTTAAAGGACTTAAAACACTTGAATACAGGGGATACGACAGCGCAGGAATTGCTGTTTATCATCCTGAGTTCAAAGAGGTTCTTGTATCAAAATGTGAGGGAAGAGTTGAGAAGCTCGATTCAAAATCCAAAGATGTTAAGGGAACTGCCGGAATAGGGCATACCCGTTGGGCTACTCATGGCGGAGTAAGCGATGAAAACTCTCATCCCCATAAATTCGGAGATGTTACCCTTGTTCATAACGGTATTATTGAAAACTATGCCGCAATTAAAAATCAACTTGGTATTGCCAATAAGCTGAAATCTCAAACGGATTCAGAGGTTGTTGCAGCTCTTATAGATAACTATTATAACGGCAACCCGAATGAAGCAATAATCAGCGCAGTTAAAGAGCTTAGCGGAACATTCGGTCTTGCTGTTATGTTTGACGATATTCCGAATAAGATTTTTGCAGTTCGTAATGTCAGCCCGATAGTTTGTTGTCAGAATGAAAACGGAGCATATATTGCCTCGGATATTATGGCAATCGGCGAATACAGTGAAAAGTATTTCGTTCTTCCGGAACTAACAATTGCAGAGATAAGCGAAGAGGGGATAAAGGTAACCGATTTCAGCTCAAACAAGGTTGAACCCGATATTTTAACTCTCGACTGGGATATTAAAAACAGCGGAAAAATGGGCTATCCCTTCTTTATGGAAAAAGAAATAATGGAACAGCCCGAGGTTATTGAAAAAACAATTTCTTCAAGAATAAAGGATAATCTTCCCGATTTCAGCGTT
>JAFUZY010000180.1 GCA_017476375.1 Eubacterium sp. | reverse complement strand
TTCACAGCAAAGTGGAGCAAGCAGGCAACCCAGACAACGGGTTATCAGATTCAGTATGCAACAAACAGCAAGTTCACAAAGAATAAGAAAACCGTAACCGTAAAGGGAACAAAAACAACAAGCAAAACTGTTTCAAAGCTTAAGGCAAAGAAAAAATACTATGTCAGAGTTAGAACCTATAAAACCGTTAACGGAAAGAAATACTATTCAGGCTGGTCAAAGGCTAAAACAGTTACAACAAAAAGATAATTAAAAACGCTTGGGAAACCAAGCGTTTTTTAAGTTGCGCGTTTCGCGTTTCGCGTTGCAAGTTATTGGTTTACTCGCTACGCTCAGACATTTTCAAAGAGTGAAGAGTTAAGAGTGAAGAGTGAAAAGTTTCGGGTCGCTGCGCTCCGATTATATTGCTGACGAGCAATGCTCGTCCCTACGGTTTTCTTATAAATTTTGAACTTTGTAGGGACGATTATCAATCGTCCGTTATTATACCATTGTTTGAGCGCTTGCGCGAGTAAACCGAAATGCCGACAGGCAATTAATGCCAACGGCAATTCATGCGATTTATCGCAATTCATTCAGCAGTGCGTTCCCTCAAATCAATGGGGACATTCCTCTGAAAGAGGTGTGTCCCCTTGATTTGACGGTTGGTCTACCCGACTGATGGAAAAAGGCGAAACACCTCATCCACCGCAGGCGGTCCCCCTTTTGCTAGCGCAGACGCTCCCCTCTGTCAACGCGAGCGCTGACATCTCCCCGTTAAGCGGGGAGTACCTCAAGGGGAAGGTGTGAGGCTTATCGTTCGCCGATAGTATAATTGCCGTGCGCAGCACCCGAAATTCGTAATTCGTAACTCGTAATTCGTAATTCGCGTCGCTTGCGACGCGATAAAAACTATCTAAAAACGCTTGACAATCTGCTATAAGATGATATAATACATATAGATATATGAACAATCGTTCATATGAAAAAATGAGCAGAGGTGGAAAAATGAAAAAAACATATATAATTGATGTAGACTGCGCTAATTGCGCAAACAAAATGGAAATCGCGGCAAACAAGGTTGACGGAATCAAGGAAGCGAGCGTTAACTTTATGGCGCTTAAAATGAATGTTGAATTTGATGACGGTGCCGATGAAAAAGCTGTTATGAAAAAAGTTTTAAAGGCTTGCAGAAAGGTTGAAAGCGACTGTGAAATTTATTTCTGAGATGAACCGTAAACAGAAGAAAATCTTTATCCGGCTGATTGTTTCAGCCGTTTTGCTGATTGCGTTTTCATTTATTCAAACAGATAATGCATATATCAGGCTCGGTTTATTTTTGATTCCCTATCTTGTTATCGGCTATGATATAATCAAAAAAGCCTTTCTCGGCATTTTTTCGGGTCAGATATTTGATGAAAACTTTTTGATGGCAATCGCAACTGTCGGCGCTTTTGTTATTGCGTTTTTTGACAATACAGGCTATGCAGAGGCGGTTTGCGTTATGCTTTTTTATCAGCTTGGCGAGCTTTTTCAGAGCATTGCCGTCGGAAAGAGCAGAAGAAATATAACTGCGCTGATGGATATACGCCCCGATTATGCAAATGTTGAAAGTGGCGAGGGCGTTGAAAGAGTTGACCCGACAGAGGTTGAAACAGGAAGCATTATTGTTGTTGCATCGGGCGAAAAAATTCCGATAGACGGAGTAGTTGTTGAGGGTAACAGCCAAATCGACACAAGCTCGCTTACGGGCGAAAGCGTTCCGCGCGAGGTTGAAGAGGGCGACGAGGTTATAAGCGGCTGCATAAATCTCAGCGGTGTTCTTCGCATTAAAACAACAAAGGAATTCGGCGAATCAACCGTTGCAAAAATACTCGACCTTGTTGAAAATTCAAGCTCAAAGAAGGCTAAAAGCGAGCAGTTTATTTCAAAATTCGCAAGATACTACACTCCTGCCGTTTGCGTCGGAGCGCTTCTTCTTGCGATTGTTCCTCCTATTGCTTCAATCATTACCGGAAACGGTGCAGGCTGGGGAACATGGGTATACAGGGCGCTGACCTTCCTTGTTATCAGCTGTCCCTGCGCCTTGGTTATCAGTATTCCGTTGAGCTTCTTTGCCGGAATCGGGGGAGCAGGAAAAGAGGGAATATTGATAAAGGGCGCAAACTATCTTGAAACACTTTCAAAAACAAAATACATTGTTTTTGATAAAACGGGAACTCTGACCGAAGGTGTTTTCAAGGTTAATGAAGTTCATTGCGAGGACGATATTGATGAAGATGATATTATTGAAATCGCAGCCCTTGCGGAAAGCTATTCCTCCCATCCGATAAGCAAAAGCATTTTAACAAAATACGGCAAGAGCGTTGATAAAAGCCGCGTAGCAGATGTTAGGGAAATAAGCGGATACGGAATCAGCGCTAAGGTCGACGGTAAAGTAGTTTTAGCAGGTAATGCCGCGCTTCTCAAAAATAACGGCATTGATTTTTCCGAAAGCAAAGCAGCCAAAACAACCGTTTATATTGCCGTTGACGGAGAATACAAGGGATATATACTTATTTCCGATGTTGTTAAAAGGAATGCAAAGGAGAGTATCTGTCTGCTGAAAAACAGCGGAGTCAAAAAGGCAATTATGCTGACGGGCGATGTCAGGGAGACTGCCGAAAGTGTGGCGGATGAACTTGAAATTGATGAGTTTTACAGCTCGCTTCTTCCTGCAGACAAGGTTTCAAAGGTTGAAGAGCTTTTATCGTCTAAGCAAAAGGGCGAAACGCTTTCCTTTGTTGGCGACGGAATAAACGACGCTCCTGTTTTAACAAGGGCGGATATCGGAATTGCAATGGGAGCGCTCGGTTCGGACGCTGCTATCGAGGCGGCGGATGTTGTTTTGATGGATGACGATTTATTCAAAATACCAAAGGCGATAAGAATTTCAAAAAAATGCCTTAAAATCGTTTATGAAAACATTTATTTTGCAATCGGAGTAAAGCTTCTTTGTTTGATATTGGGGGCGCTTGGTATTGCAAATATGTGGCTTGCTATATTTGCCGACGTCGGCGTTATGGTTATCGCAGTTCTTAATGCAATTAGAGCGATGAGCGCTTCGCGAATTAGGAATTAGGAGTTAGGAATGAGGAATTTCGGGCGGGACACCCGCACCCGATTATATAAATGCATAATGCAAAATGCAAGGTGCAAAATTTCGGGTGCTGCGCACGGCAATTATACTATCGGCGGACGATAAGCCTCACACCTTCCCCTTGAGGTACTCCCCGCTTAACGGGGAGATGTCAGCGCTCGCGCTGACAGA
>JAFUZY010000179.1 GCA_017476375.1 Eubacterium sp. | reverse complement strand
ATAAAGCCGTAATTTTTTCTTCAGTCTGTTTAGTTGCCATATCAGGCGCTCCTTTCAGACTGTCGGCTCATTTGCGGTAATGCCATTATACCACATTCGCCATCAGTTTCCAATACCTCGTTACGAATCATTCGTAAAATCTTGTCCTCCATTGTTTCCTTGCCTTCGTCATTAAAATATACCTTCACCTTGTAGGTGGTTGAGCCAATATGACGGAGGAAGGTGGTGTAGCTTTCTTTCATTTTTGTTTCCTCCATTGAAATTTTAATTTGATTTTTGTATAATATAGTTCCGTTAAGATGTAACCAAAAGTTAACAAACAGGTATAAACGCCTTAACGGATAAAAATAGCCCTCTGAAAACCGCTTGAATAAAGGCTTTCAAAGGACAAAAGCGTTACATCTTTGCTTTTACACGGTGCTTCCTGACACGCTTGGCGGTTTGTATCCGCCTTGCTTCAGCAGCACATTGTTCAGAACAATAAAGCTGCTTTCCTGCGGCAGCAAAACGCTTGCCGCATTGTTTGCACGCTCTTGTAGGCAGGCGATTGAAAACAGCGTAAAGTTCCGTATCAAGCGGTAATACGGCATTTTCAAAATATCTGCACAGCTTGCTGGTGTTAAACGCTATCCCGAACATATAGCAATCACAGTCAAGCGGCAGACAACCATATTCTTCGCAGTAATTCGCACAGTTGTTAGTGACTAATTTGCGAATTCTCTGCTTTTCACGCTTTGTGAGTTCTCTCATAGTGCATTCCTCCTTTCTTAGTGATAAATTTGTAATCTGATAACGCACAAACAGATTACCCCTTCACTAATAGGAGAAATATGGCACCGTTAGCGGAACTGTTTTTGAAAAACTATTAAAAATCTGTGTTTGGGGAGGTGAACTGCGGTGGATTATGATGAAATACTACAATCAGAGGAACAAGAACAAATAGAACAGGCATTAGCTGATGAATATAAAGAGCAATTAGATTTACAGCTTCGGCTTGATGAACAGAAAAAGAAGCCGCAGGCTGATATACCTCCCGAAAAGAAAAAACTCAAACGAGAGCTTGAACGGGAAGCACTTGCGCGCTTAGAAAGCGCTGCAAGAACCGTTTCGGAATTTGAAAACGTTATCTCTTGGTGGGACAGGCTTGACGCTAACCGTGAACGAAAAGAGCGCTATCACGAAATCAGCAGAAGCGGCGATGATTTACCTCTTGAATTTGGCGCAACGAAAGACGGCAAGGTATTCCCGTATCAGTTAAGCACCGTTCTTTCCAAGCAAATACAAATGGGTGATTTTATTGACGCTATCTTTTACTGCCCCTATGAGATACACGAATTAGTTACGGCAGAATATATCTCTAATGCTTTGAAATGCTTATCGGAAGACCACAAGGAAATTCTGTTTCGGAATGTAGTACAAGGAGAGAGTACAAAGGCTGTTGGCGAAATACGAGGACAGACGGACAGAAATATTCGCAAGGTCAGAGCAACAGCGATAAGAAAGATACACAAAGCTATATCGCCCGTGCTTATTCAGCGTAAGGTTGACGGTGTTCCTCTCACGATTGAAGAAAGGCAATTTGCAGAGGAGGCAATTAAAAAAGCCCTTGACGATAGCAAGGGCAGTTAGTATAATAGTAATATATTTATCAGACATTAGGTTACAGTTAGGTGAGGTATATGAAAAATCAATTTGAAAACTCAAATTCTACTTGGGTAAGGTACAGCAAATACGAATGGAAAAAAGCAGAAAACGGCAAACTTTATTTAACCGCCTGTGCTAATACTAAACCGATAATATATGATCCGTTAAAGGTTTATGAGGAATTAGTATTAGACGCTTTGAACATCGGCAGACTTGGTATGAGTAAAGTATCGGATAAGGAGATACAAAACGAGATTCAATCTTTTGCTGAAAAGTATGGTTTATTCGGTTTAATGACAGCATTAACCACGACGCCTTCCTTTATGGAATACGAGGCGGTATATCTTCCAAAGAATCATTTTATCAAGGAAGAAACAATGTCAACAGAGGAATATGTTAAGCTGTTCTTTCCGTTTGACGATTTAGACATCGTTAAAAAAGGTATTGAATCTGTTTGGAATATCAGCGATGACAAAGATATGATAGCACTTGCTCTAACAATGAGCGACAGACCGATGGCAGTGGATATGAGCTTTCAGCGTGAATATTCTGAAAGCTATGAATGGTTAAAACAGCAATTCACGGATTTAGCCTTCAATGTCAGCACAGTTCATTTCTATTACAACGAAAAGGATATATTGGAGGATGATGCAAAGCGGTTGTTACAGCAGAGCATCGCTTCCTTCGGCGGCAATGCTCCTACTTATCGCATTATGCTTCTTGACAAGCCTACTTTAGTATGGGATTTCAATTCCTTAATTCTTGGCTTACAGATGATGATGTCATTTATGCTGACAGACGACCAAAATCCGTTAAGGATATGCAAGAAATGCACCAAGCCATTTATTGCAAGCCGTCCGAGTGCTGTATTCTGTTCTCCTCGTTGCAAGAATCAATACAACGTTTACAAAAGCAGAGAGAAGAACAGGGACAAAGATTAATACAAACAAAAAAGCCCGTTGCAGGTTAAGTAACTTGCAACGGGCTAATTTATTATACATATATTATATCATTTAATGCAACCTCTTCGGCACGGTTTCGGATACTGTTCATCCGCCTTACCCATTCCATTTGGTTGTTAGCTTTAAGCGTTTCGGTTATGCCCTCCTGCTTTGCCATAGCAGTTACGAGCGTATCCATTTTTTCTTTGCACTCATCGTCTATTTCGGACAGGTGCTTTGCAAGCTTTCCCGAAGTCAGCAGAGAATAGTAAAGGCTGACACGATGTTCTTTCAGATATCTTTGCCTCATACGACCATATTTTCCGTAATGATATTCTTTTGCTTGGGGAAGCAACAGATCGGGAAGCAGCACATCGCCGTACTGAGTATATGTTCCGCCGTTTCTTTCATAGAGTGATTGTTCCATAATTGGCTCCTTTCGTGAAGTTAATTTGTTTACAGTTTTGGTTATTTTATACTCCTTTCCACAACTGCTTTTCTATTTACCGCAAATGAGCCGCAGTCATTTGTATTAGGTAGCAGAAACTACCCTTTACATAATAACTCTCATGATGAGTTCGGTTTTGCTATGTCTATTCTGTTTCAATAAGGATTTCCCATTCGCCGTTGCGCTTGCCGTTTTCTCCAAAGTGCAATATTTGCACTTTGAAACTTTGTTTTTGCACTTTGAATTAAATTTGCAAAAACTTATTGTGGTATTTGCAATTATTTTAAAGCGCCATTTTGTCACTTTGGAAAATCTTTTTTGTCACTTTGAATTGTACTATACATTTGTATTTATAGGTTTTCAAGTATTGTATCAACGGTTATCTTCCACTGTTCTTCGGGCGTTATCGTTGCCGAGCCGTCGCCGTCCTGCACACCATATGAGCCGAACTGTGCGTGATTGCCGCCGGCGATTTCTACTTTCTGATAATCATTAGTAACGAGCGTAAATCCGACTTCAAGCTTTTCGCGGTTTAACACTTTGTCGTTGTCGCCATATATGAATACAACTGGGAACTGTGCAACGGTCAAATCCTTTGTAGGATATGCGGCAAGAAGGAATAATCCCGAATAATCGTTCAGGTGCTCGCTTGCATAATTCGCCGCCATCGCGCCGCCGAGAGAATGCCCTGCAAGATAATAATTATCGTATTTGTATTTTGCACGGATGTTGTTTGCTTTGTTTGCACCGAGAATTGCGAGTTTCATCGGCATTTTTATAAGAAAGCAGTCAACACCCTGTTCGGCAAGCGATTTCATCATCGGAGCGTACGCAGTATCTTCAACCTTTGCGCCGGGGTAGAATATCAGCGCCTTGTCCTCGCCCGGACCGTCAAAGAAATACCCCTCGTCAATCTGCGAAACCGTTACCGTATCGTTGCTTGTTATGTACTCGTCAACATCTACTGCACGGTAGTAATCGTTTGCATATATCCCCATTGCAATCCCCAACGCCGCAATCACGGCAACAAGAATTGCAACAATAATCTTAGTTCGTTTTTTCATAATCACAACCTCTTTTCCGCTATTATATCACTATTCAGCAGCTTTGAAAAGCGTTATTGAGAGTTGCCTCTTGTTATGGTATAATGAATAAAAGCTCGGGAGTTAGTGAGGCACATTATGGAATATATAAGAGTAACAAAAGAAAACATTGAAAGCGAGCACATCTGCTGCGCTATTTCAAATAACAACGACATTCAGGTTGCTTCTAAAAAGGCATGGCTTTCGGACAGGTTTGACGAAGGTCTTGTCTTTCTGAAAAGCGTAGAAAGAGGCAAATGCTTTATTGAATATATCCCTGCCGAAAACGCGTGGAATCCGATTGAAGCAGACGGATATATGTTCATTAACTGCCTCTGGGTTTCGGGCTCGTTTAAGGGGCACGGCTATTCAAACGATTTGCTCGGTGAATGTATTGCGGACAGCAAAAGCAAGGGAAAAAAGGGCTTATGTATTCTCTCATCCTCAAAGAAAAAGCCGTTTCTTGCCGACCCGAAATATTTGAAATACAAGGACTTTGAGGTCTGCGATGAAGCGGACAACGGTATTCAGCTGTGGTATTTACCGTTTGAAAAAGGAGTTGAAAAACCGTGCTTCAAGGAATGCGCAAAGCATCCTCATATTGACGAAAACGGTTATGTACTTTACTATACAAGCCAGTGCCCGTTTAATGCGAAGTATGTTCCGATTGTTGAAAAGACAGCAAAGGAACAGGGTGTGGCTCTCAAAGCAATTCATATAAACGATAAAATTGCTGCACAAAACGCACCGACGCCGATTACTAATTATGCTCTTTTCTTTGACGGCGAATACCTGACAAACGAGCAGATGAACGATAAAAGATTTCTAAAACTGTTAGCATGTTAAAAATGATTCGTGTAGGTGAATGATATGGTTGATTATAATAATGAAGTAAAAGAACGCTGGGGCAATACCGAAGCGTATGCAGAGTATAGCGAGAAAACAAAGGGTTATTCCGAAGAGCGCTTTGCGGATATTAACACAGGTCTCGAATACATCTTCCGTGATTTCGCAGAGCTGATGAAAAGCGGTGCAGAGCCAAGCTCAAACGAAGCGCAGGCGCTTGTCAAAAAGCTGCAAGACTACATTTCCGAAAACTACTATACTTGCACCGATGAAATCCTCGCAGGGCTCGGACAGATGTATGTAGCCGATGAGCGTTTTAAAAGCAATATTGATAAATACGCCGACGGCACCGCAGAATATGCATCGAAAGCGATTGCGATTTATACTAAAAGGCAGACGATTTGACTCGTCTGCCTTTGCTTGTAATCAGTATTCTATCAGGATTTTCGGTTCATCGTTTTGCTTGCCGTTTTTCTTCGGATGATACCTTTTTGAAAGAGGCTATTTTGCATATCTGGCTTTGTATTTCTCTCCCCAGGTCCACAGGCTGTCAAGAATCGGTTTTAAAGTCATTCCGAGCTCGGACAGTTCATATTCCACCCTCGGCGGCACCTCAGCATAAACCGTACGGATAATCAAGCCGTCCGCTTCCATTTCGCGTAGTTGAGAAGTCAATACCTTTTGCGATACCGAGCCGACAGAGCGTTTGAGCTCGCCGAAGCGCTTTTTACCATCAATTAAATCCCTTAAAATTAACACCTTCCACTTACTTCCAATAAGCGTTAAGGTTGTTTCAACAGGGCAGGCTGGTAAAGCATTGATGTCTGTTTTTGCTTCCATTTCATTTTCCTCCAAAAAAATTTTCAGCCAAAAAACCTCATAAACACGCAATAGTTACTTTTTAGTAACTACGGCACTTTATTGTGCTTACTTTACAAAGTATACCACATGCGTTACAATTTAGTCAAGAGGTGAGAACAAAACCATCTCGAAACGAATTATATTTACGGAGGTAATTAAAATGAAAATTGCAGTAGTAGCAGCCGCAGGTAAGGCAGGCAGAAAAATCGTTCGTGAGGCAAAGGACAGAGGCTTTGAAGTAACCGCCTTTGTGAGAAAGGACGCAGAGATTGACGGTGCGGATAAAGTTATCGTTCGTGATATCTTTGATTTAACAAAGGATGACCTGGCAGGCTTTGACGCAGTGGTTGATGCTTTTGGCGCATGGACTGAGGATGTTCTTCCGCTCCACAGCACAACGCTTGCTCATCTTTGTGATGTTCTTTCAGGAACGGACACAAGACTTCTCGTTGTAGGCGGCGCAGGAAGCCTCTATGTGAATGCGGAGCACACTGTTTGCGTATCTGACGGACCTGATTTTCCCGACATCTTCAAGCCCCTTGCAGCAGCCATGGCGAAAGCACTTGGAGACCTCAGAGAAAGAAACGATGTAAAGTGGACTTATATCAGCCCCGCAGGCGATTTCCAGGCTGACGGCGAAAGAACCGGCAAATACATTCTTGCCGGCGAGGAGCTTAAACTGAATGCAGCAGGCGAAAGCATTATCAGCTATGCCGACTATGCTATCGCTATGGTTGACGAAATTGAAAAGGGCAACCACATTCAGCAGAGAATTTCCGTTGTAAGGGAATAATGATTTCAGAATAATAAAAGTGTGCGGCGAATTGTTTTTGCCGTACACTTATGCTATAATAAAGGCGGTGGTATAAATGTTATTTGAAAAGGATAATTATCAGGAAAAGATTGATAAAATCAAAAAGGCAATTGACGAAGCGGACGCGGTGTTTATCGGCGCAGGCGCAGGCCTTTCCACGGCTGCTGGGCTGACTTATTCCGGCGAGCGTTTTGACAAATACTTTTCCGATTTTAAGGAAAAGTACGGCTTTGATAATATGTACTATGGCGGCTTCATCATGGCGAAGTATAGCCCCGAGGAGTTTTGGGCGTTCTGGGCAAGAAACATTTATATCAACCGCTATATGCCGATTCCAAAGGACACCTATCAAAAGCTGTTTGAGCTTGTGAAGGATAAGGACTATTTTGTCCTTACCACCAATGTGGACCAATGCTTTCAGCGCGCGGGCTTTGATAAGAAGCGCTTATTCTATACGCAGGGCGATTATGGGCTGTTTCAGTGCAGCGAGCCCTGCCATCAGCAAACCTACGATAACGAAGAAATTATCAAAGAGATGTATGCCGCCGAAAAGGATATGAAAATCCCGACGGAATTAGTGCC
The DNA here is from genome assembly GCA_017476375.1 of Eubacterium sp. Taxonomy (GTDB): domain Bacteria; phylum Bacillota; class Clostridia; order Oscillospirales; family Acutalibacteraceae; genus Eubacterium_R. The sequence goes on along the minus strand of JAFUZY010000179.1, from coordinate 3,198 downwards.
GAAATGCCCCGTCTGCGGCAAACCGATGACGACAAATCTTCGTTGTGATGACACTTTTGTTCAGGATGAGGGTTGGTATGTTGCCTACAATCAGTACGAGGATTTCATCCGCCGCCACGAGGGGCTTAAGGTCGTTTATCTTGAACTCGGCGTAGGCTACAACACGCCCGTTATCATCAAATATTCGTTCTGGAAATGGACGGCGCAGAATGAAAACGCCACCTATGTTTGCATTAACTTAGGCGAAGCAGACGCGCCGACGGAAATCAAAAAGCAGTCAATCTGCATTGACGGCGATATTAATACCGTGCTCGAGGATTTACAAAAATGAACTATCTTGAATACCTTGTCAACGAAATACACTCAACCATAGTAGCAACCGTGGATGAAAACGGCTTGCCCGTTACCTGCGCCGTGGATATGATGGACGCGGACGAAAACGGCTTATATTTTCTTACGGCAAAGGGCAAAAGTTTTTACAAACGATTGATACAAAGCGGTTATCTTTCCTTGACGGCACTTAAAGGCGAAAGCACATTGACGAGCGTTGCCGTATCCGTCAGAGGAAGGGTAAAGGAAATCGGCAGCGAAAGACTGCCTGTTCTTCTTGAAAAGAATCCGTATATGCTTGAGATTTATCCGACGGAGGAATCAAGACAAGCGCTTACCGTTTTTAAGCTCTACGAGGGAGAAGGCGAATGGTTTGACCTTTCAAAGAAACCGATTGAAAGAGCAAGTTTTGCTTTCGGCGGTGCCGAGCAAACACAAGAAGGATATTTCATTAATGACAACTGTATCGGCTGTCAGACCTGCAGCACCGTCTGCCCGCAAAGCTGTATTGATTTCAGCAACATTCCCGCCGTTATCAACCAAAGCAACTGCCTTCACTGCGGAAACTGTCAATCCGTATGTCCTGTCGGTGCGGTTGTGACAAAAAATTGAACCGACAAATTTTGATTTGTAAAACTGAAAGCCACCGATTGCTCGGCGGCTGTACTTTTTTCGTATGATGTGGTATAATGAACGCGACAAATCGGAAATTGACGGGGTAACAATATGAGAGATGGAAAGACACCTAACCCGAATACAATATATCCTATTGCAGGATATGACAAAGAAATATATGTTAAGCCGACAATTACAAACCCGAATATCATTGTTGGTGATTTTACCTATATTGCTGATTCTAAATTTGAAAACCATGTTACACACCTGTACGAATGGAACGGTGACAAACTGATTATCGGCAAGTTTTGTCAGATTGCTTCGGGTGTTGAATTTGTAATGAATGGTGCGAACCATCAGATGAACGCTGTTTCAACTTATCCTTTTTACACTCTTGAAGGTTGGGATATGAAACCGCCTGAAGCTTCGGATTTACCGCTTAAAGGCGATACAGTTATTGGCAACGATGTGTGGATTGGGCAGAATGCAGTTATCCTGCCCGGCGTTCATATCGGGGACGGTGCTATTATCGGCGCAAACAGCGTAGTGGGCAGTAATGTTGAGCCATATACGATTGTAATCGGAAACCCTGCAAGAACATTACACAAGAGATTTGACGATGAGTTAATTGATATAATGCTCAAATTCAGGTGGTGGGATAAAAGCATTGAGGAAATTAACGGACTGATACCTATTCTCACCTGCAGTGATTTGGATAAAGTTAAAAAGGAAATAAAAGCAAGGTTATGATTATACTTATAACAGGTGCATCACATACCGGAAAAACGCTGTTAGCGCAGCAGTTTCTTGAAAAGTTCAAATATTCGTATCTGTCCATTGATCACTTGAAAATGGGCTTAATCCGTAGCGGAAATACGGAATTAACGCCCTATGACGACAAAAAGATAACAGAATATATATGGCCCATTGTGCGTGAAATCATTAAAACAGCAATAGAAAATAAACAAAATCTCATCGTAGAAGGATGCTATATTCCGTACGATTGGAGAAGCGGTTTTGAAGAAAACTATTTACAGTCAATCCAATTTATTTGCCTTGCAATGACGGATAAATATATAGATAACAATTATAACCTCATTGTAAAGCATTGTTCTGATATCGAATACAGAGGTGATGATGCGGATTGCACTGCAGAGACGCTTAAAGAAGATAACCGAAATGTCATTGCGGGTTTTCAACAACAGGGTGAACAAATCACATTAATTGACAAGGATTATGAAAAAGCATTAAAAAAACTGATGGACAACTTCTGATTTGTAAAGCTGAAAGCCGCCGATTGCTCGGCGGCTGTATTATTTTCGTATGATGTGGTATAGTGAACACGACACGCCGTATATTCCGATTCCGTAAATCTTTGTACGCCAAGGTAATTTATCGTATAAATTGTTAAGTAACATTGCATAAGTTGTTAACAATCATTACATAAATTGTTAAATTAGCACTCTACTATTGACAGTGCTAATTCATCGTGCTATAGTGATTACAGAACAAAGAAAGAAACACGCAACAGCGTATCTGGTTCTCAGAAAAACTGCAAATGCTTCCGCAAGTTCAAATAATTCGAATAAAGCAAATCATAATGGCAATAACTATTAATGGTGCTTTTGAAAGGAGCGATGACTTATGTTGCCAAGCGTATTCGGAAGAGATTTATTTGATGATTGGTTTGATTTTCCGTTCTTTGATGATTCGGAAATGAGGAAAGCAGAAAAAAGGCTTTACGGACATCACGAAAAAGGAATTATGAAAACCGATGTTCAGGAAAACGACACAAGCTATAATCTGGTTATGGATTTACCGGGCTTCAAGAAAGAGGATGTTAAGGTTGCCCTTAAGGACGGTTATCTGACAATTTCAGCGGAAAAGAGCCATAATCATGATGAGGAAGAAAAGAAAAACGGCAAATACATCCGCAGAGAGAGAGTTTACGGTTCCTGCTCAAGAAGCTTTTATGTTGGCGAGGATATCACCGATACGGACATAAAGGGTGAATTCAAGCACGGTATTCTTAAGTTGACGATACCGAAAACGCAGCCTAAGGAAATACCGAACACAACAAAATATATCGAACTCGATTAATCACAAATAAACGGGGCTGTAAAAAAAGCCTAAATAAAAAATCGACTGCATTCCCGCCGAAAAGGTAGGAATGCAGTCTTTTTAGTGATATAATGTAATTGATATGAAAACAAAAATCACTGATGTATATAATACACCATATCAATTAAAATT
>JAFUZY010000178.1 GCA_017476375.1 Eubacterium sp. | reverse complement strand
TGAAAAGCTTTTCACGGATGTTGAGTTTATTGCAGCACCGCGTGAAAATCCAATACAAACGATAGATTAGTTGCGAGCCCCGAGTGCCGAGTTTTTTGTATCTCGCTTCGCTCTGGCAATTATAATTATAAAACTATAACAGGAAACAAAAATGCTTGACGGAATATTTTTATATCATCTGAAAAACGAAATAAAAAAAGAGCTTCTGGGCTTTCGTGTTGATAAGATATATCAGCCTTCGCGCGAGGAGCTCTTGTTCTCGTTTAAAACCTTTAACGGAACAAAAAAGCTTTTGCTTTCCGCAAGGGCAGACAGCGCGAGGGTTCAGCTTACCAATCAGTTTGTTGAAAATCCGGCAAAACCTCCGATGCTCACGATGCTTCTCAGAAAGCATCTGTCAAAGGCAAAACTTCGAGATATTGAGCAGGACGGTTTTGAACGAATACTGACTTTTATTTTTGATGCTTCAAATGAGCTTGGCGACCCTGTCACCTTTAAACTGATTATTGAAATTATGGGGCGCCATAGCAATATTATTCTCGTTAATGAGAACGGAATAATAGTTGAATGCGTTAAAAAGATTGATGAATATGTTTCAAGCGTTCGTCAGGTTTTGCCGGGGATAGAATATACCTTGCCCCCTCAGCAGAACAAAATGAATATATTAACCGATGATATAGAAAAAATTAACTCTGCTATCAATGCTCTTGATATGAAAAAATCAAAGGCGGCAGGCGAGGTTCTGCAGGGGATTTCTCCGATTGTTGCAAGGGAAATTGAAAACGGAATGACCCTTGAAGAGCTTAGAGAGCATATAAAGAATCCTGTTCCAACCGTTGTTTTCATAGACGGTCCAAAGGATTACACATATTTTGAGCCAAAGCAGTATGGCTCGCTCGGTGAATTTAAAACCTTCAACACATTTTCGGAGCTTATTGATTATTTTTACTGTGAGCAGGTTCGTTTTGAAAGAATAAGGCAGAGAAGCAACGATTTGTTCCGCCACTTAACAACTCTTGAGGAAAGAGCCGTCAGAAAGGCGATTAACAGAAAAAATGAGCTTGAGGACTGCAAAAACAAAGAACAGCTGAAAGTGTACGGCGATTTGATTAATTCAAATCTATACCGTCTTGAAAAGGGTTCGCTATTCTACGACCTTGAAAACTATTATGATAACAATAATATAGTTCGTATTCCGGCAGACCCAACCTTAACACCGAGCCAGAATGCACAGAAATACTATAAGGAATACCGCAAAAAGCAGATTGCCGAAAGCAAGCTCAATGATTTTATTTCTCAGGCAGAGGAAGAGGCGAAATATCTTGAATCTGTTATTGATATGCTGTCGAGGGCGCAGACGGAAAATGAGATAAGCGCAATCCGTGCCGAGCTTTTTGAATCGGGCTTTTTGCATAAGAGAATATATAAGAAAAACAAACCTAAAAAACTTGAACCTAAAAAGTATCTTTCGTCCGAGGGGTTTGTTATCAGAGTCGGCAGAAATAATGTTCAAAATGATGAGCTTACGCTCAGGATGTCGAAAAACTATGATTTATGGTTCCATGTAAAGGATGCGGCAGGAAGCCATACGGTTGTTACTGCAATTAAGGATAAGCCGTTTACAGATAAGCTTATCCGCGAGGCTGCAATGCTTGCGGCTGTAAATTCAAAGGCGGCGGCTTCATCAAATGTTGCTGTTGATTACACGATAATTAAAAATGTTCATAAGCCAAACGGAGCAAAGTTCGGGATGGTTATATATGATAATTACAACACCGAATATGTCACTCCGAATGAAGAGGAGCTGAGCGAGGTGAAGGAAATTGAGTAACACAGCAATTATTCTCGGTGCAGGAAACGGCACACGAATGAAAATTGAAAAAAGCAAACTTCTTCTTGAAATAGGAGGTAAAACCGTTATTGAAAGAAGCGTTGAGGCGTTTCTTAAGATTTCGGATATTGATGAGATAATTGTCACCCTGAGGGAAGAGGATGTTGAAGCCTTTTCCTCACTTATATCCGATGAAAGAGTAACCTTTGTAATCGGAGGTGCAACAAGGCAGAAAAGCGTTAAAAACGCTATCCAAACAATTGACGATGCCGAGCTTGTTATTATACACGACGGTGCAAGACCGCTGATTAAAACCGAGGATATAGAAAAAACAATCCGCGCCGCAAGAGATTTCGGCGCTGCTTCGGTTGGCGTTAAGGTTAAAGATACAATTAAAATTGTTGATGCTGATTGCTTCGTTGAAAGCACACCCGAGAGAAGCACTCTTTTTTCTGTTCAAACACCGCAGATATTTAATTTCAGCCTTTATAAAAAAGCGCTTGAGAAAGCAGAAAACGAAAATATGGATTTCACCGATGACTGCCAGCTTATTGAATATATGGGGCATAAGGTCAAAATGGTTGAGGGTTCATATTCAAATATAAAAATAACAACTGCGGAGGATATTCCTCTTGCAGAAAGCTTATTATAATGAGGAATTAGGAATTAGGAATTAGGAATTTCGGGTGCTACGCACGGAAATTAAAAATCGGGTGCGGATGTTCCGCCAAAAACTGCTCATTCCTCACTTCTAACTTCTAACTTAAAGAAAGGAAAAATTATGAGAATTGGTCACGGATATGATGTTCACAAACTTGTCGGTGGCAGACCGCTGATAATCGGAGGCGTAAACATTCCAAACGAAATGGGGCTTCTCGGCCATTCGGATGCCGATGTTTTGCTTCACGCAATTGCAGATGCGCTTCTCGGTGCGGCAGCGCTCGGCGATATAGGGGGAATGTTTCCCGACACCGATGAGAGATGGAAGGGCGCAAACTCGTTGATGCTTCTTCGTGCAGTGGCAACAAGGCTGGAGGAAGATGAATACTACATAGAAAACATTGATTCAACTATTATTGCCCAGGCGCCTAAAATGAAACCCTTTATTGAAATTATGAGGGATAATATCGCAAAAGCCTGTATGATAGATGTTTCTCAGGTCAGCGTTAAGGCAACAACCGAAGAGAACTTAGGATTTACCGGAAGAAAAGAGGGTATTTCAGCGCACGCCGTTGCTCTTATAGAAAAGAGGACTTATGTTGATTAGATTTGAAAAGGAACACTCTAAACTTGGCGTTTTTCTTGATGATAAAAGGATTTACACCGTTGATGATTCAAGCCTTGCAGTCGGAATCGGCGAAAACAGCTTTAAGATGAGTCACGGCAGCTTCAAAATTCACGACACTGTTCTTTTGAAAACAGCTGTTGTTATTAAGGGTATTGAAACAAACGGCAGGAGTGCAACTCTTATAACCCGATTCGGTAAGATTTTTCTTGAAGCTCAAAACAGCAGAATAAAGGTTTCGTTTGAAGGCTTTGATGAGTACAACCGTCTTTTTCTTATTCTTCCTGCAAAGGAAAACGAAAAGGTTTACGGCAGCGGCGAGATATTCTCTGAATTTAATATAATCGGGGAAAGAGCAAATGTTTGGGTTGCCGAACATATTAATGCTATTCAGATAGCAAAGAAGCTGATTAAGCAGGTTGGAGGAATCAAAAATTCAAAGAGAAAACAGGCGTTCAAAAAATATGAAACCTACTATGCCCAGCCGACCTTCGTAAGTTCGAGAAAGTATTATTATCATTCACTGACAACTGCCCGTTCATCATTTGATTTCACGAATAACGGATACCATAGAATTAAAACCGATGAAATTGCCCCGTTTTATATCGGCTTCGGCAGGAATTTTGAAGAGATTATGCAGGGCATAACCGAGCTTGTGGGTCGCCAGCCCGAGCTTCCCGACTGGGTATATGACGGTCAGATAATTGCAACTCAGGGCGGCAGCGACAGACTTCGCCGAGCAAATGAGATTGCAAAGGATAACGACCTGAATGCGACGGGCTTCTGGATTCAGGACTGGGAAGGCAGAAGAATAACCGCTGCAGGCAAACAGCTTTTCTGGAACTGGGAATGGGACAGCGAGCTGTATCCCGGGCTCGATAGTATTATAAAGGATTTTAACGCTCAGGGTAAAAAGGTTTTGGGTTATATAAATCCCTTCCTTGCCGTTGAAAAACCGCTTTATAAGGAAGCGAGCGAAAAAGGCTACTGCGTTAAGGCGAAGGACGGAAGCGATTATCTGGTTACGATAACAACCTTTCCTGCGGCGATGGTCGATTTTACCAATCCCGATGCCTATAACTGGCTCAAGAATATAATCAAAAAGAATATGATTGAATTCGGTCTTTCCGGCTGGATGGCGGATTTCGGCGAATATCTGCCTACTGACTGCGTTTTATTCAGCGGAGAAGACCCTGAGCTTGTTCACAACACCTGGCCCGCAAGGTGGGCAAGGCTTAACAGGGAAGTGCTTGAGGAAACAGGAAAGCTCGGCGAAATTATGTTTTTCACGAGGGCGGGTTATTCCGATACGCCCCGTTATTCAACGATGATGTGGTGCGGCGATAACCACACCGATTTTTCAATTGATTTCGGATTGCCGTCGGTTATTCCTGCTATGCTTTCGCTATCGGTCTGCGGCTTCGGTCTTTCACACAGCGATATAGGCGGATACACCTCTTTCTTCAATCTCAGAAGAAGCGAGGAGCTTTATATGCGTTGGTGTGAAATGAATGCCTTTACCCCGATTATGAGAGGTCACGAGGGACTGAATCCCGATTTGAATGCGCAGTTTGATGCAAGCGAAGCGGTTTTGGCTCACGGAGCTAAGATGGCAAGAATACATAAAGCGCTCAAGCCGTATCTGAAAGAAGCGGTTAAATATAATTCGCAAACAGGAGTCGGCGTTATCAGACCTCTTTTCTTCTACTACGACGAAGAAAAGGCGTATAACGAATGCTATGAATACCTTCTCGGAAGGGATATTCTTGTTGCACCCGTTATAACTCAAGGAACTGATAAAAGAGAGGTTTACCTTCCAAACGATGAATGGATTCACCTCTGGAGCAAGCGTGAATATAAGGGCGGAACTTATACAGTTTCTGCGCCGATAGGCGAAATACCCGTATTTATTCGTAAAAATGCTGAAAAAGCAATTAAGTTATTAATGGAGGACTAAGTAATGAAATTTTATTTAGACAGTGCAAAAATTGATGAAATCAGAGAGGCTTACGATACCTTTGGTATCGACGGTATAACAACCAACCCGAACCACATTATGAATTCGGGCAAGCCTTTTTATACCGTTATTGAAGAGCTTGCAGGCTTCGTTAAGGAGAAGGGAATTGAAGGCTGGGAAAAATTCCCGATTTCAGTTGAAATCAATCCCCATCTTGATGATGTTGATGAGATGATTGAAATGGGAACAAAGATTGCCTCAATGAGCAAGAGCTTTGTTATCAAAATTCCCTGCACACCTTCGGGAATAACCGCAGCAAGAAAACTTGAAGAAAAGGGAATACGAACAAATTTAACACTTGTTTTCTCACCCTCTCAGGCGCTTATCGCTGCAAAAAACAATTCTCTTTTTGTTTCCCCCTTCATCGGCTGGAAAGAAAACAGCGGTGAGGATTGCAGGGAATATATCGACAATATCGTTAAGATTTATAAAAACTACGGATTTTACGGCAAAACCGAAATCATCTGCGCTGCTGTAAGAAACGGCAAGCAGATTGTTGACTGTGCGGTTTCGGGTGCAGATATTGTAACTGCCGGTCTTGATGTTTATAAAGAAGCGTTCTACCATGCGTTTACGGACTACGGACTCAAGAAATTTCAGAATGCGTGGGATAAAACTGCGTTAAGTTAAGAGTTAAGAGTGAAGAGTGAAGAGTTGAGGGCGGGTCACCCGCACCCGATTATAATGTGAGGTAGAACTATGAAAATTGGATTTATCGGACTCGGAATTATGGGCGAGTCCATGTGTGAAAATATAGTTAAAAAACATAACGACAAGGTTTATTGCTCTGATTTAAACAAGGTTCAGGTTGAAAAGCTTGCAGCAGTTGGTGCAATCGGATGCGAAAACAATGTTGAGGTTGCAAAAAATGCGGACATCATTATCTCAATGGTGCCAAAATCAGAGCATGTTAAGGCGCTTTATGAAGAACTTTTGCCGTATATTGATAAAACAAAAATCTGCATTGATATGAGCACGATTGACCCCTCTGTTTCAGTTTCTGTTTCAGAGATGATTAAGGCAAAGGGCGCTCAGTTTGCAGACGCACCCGTTGTTAAATCAAAGCCTGCGGCAATCGAGGGAACGCTCGGCGTTCTCGTCGGATGCGAGGAAAAGCTTTTTCCGGTTATTGAGCCGATTTTAAAATATATGGGCTGCAATGTAATTCGTATGGGCGAAAACGGCAAAGGTCTTGTTATGAAAATCTGCCACAATGCTCTTTGTGCTGAAATTCAGAACGGCGTTAACGAAACCCTTGTTCTTGCTCAGAAAATGGGAATTTCACCCGAGGATTACCACACTGCCATTTCATACGGCGGAGCGCAGTGTTTCTATCTTGACGCCCAGTGGCAGAATATTGCAAACAGAAACTGGGCAACTGCTTTTTCACTTGAAAACGAGCATAAGGACCTTGGCATCTGTCAGCGTCTTTCGGAAGAACAGAAGGTATCAATGCCCGGAATGGAAAACGCAAAAAGGGTTTATGATAAGGGAATGGACGCCGGCATAGGCAAAGAGGACTGGCGCGCAACCTACAAGATTGTTAACGGAGAATTGGACTGATGAGCTTTGAAACAATTTATATCCCGATAGGGGTTCCGACCTTTCATCTTGAAAGCGCAGGAAAAGAATTTGAAAAATCAATTAAGCTATTAAAAAGCATTGATGAAAATGTTGTTGTTCCCGATGAAATGCTTCTCGGCATAGATAAGCTCGGCGCATTTCTTGAGGGAAAAAATCCCGATTTGCTCATTGTTCAGAATATAACCTTTGCAAACTCGGCGTATATCAGCGAGGTGCTGAGAAAATTTGATTGCCCCGTTTTGCTGTGGACTCTTCGCGAGCCTGTTATAGACGGCGGAAGACTTCGCCTTAATTCCCTAACGGGAGCATATTCGGCGGCAAATGCGCTAAAAGCCTTTGGCAGACCTTTTGAATATATATTCGGCTCGCCAGAGGAGGAAAGAGTTAAAGAGAAAATAAACGCGGTTTATAACGCTGCAAGAGTTAAAAAGGCGCTGGGACGTCTTAATATCCTCCAGATAGGTCATACGCCGCAGGGCTTTGGCTTCGGAAGAGCGCTTGATAGCGAAATGATGAAAACCTTTGGTTCAAACCTCATTTCAATTGAGGCAAGGGAGCTTATTGATAAAGCAAAGTCGTTTTCAGATGAAGAAATTAAAGAGTATCTTGAAGATGCTAAGGAAAGAATAAACTGTCTTGATGAAATTGCCGAAAACAATGTTCTTGATTTTGCAAGGCTTTACCGTGCATATGATGAATATGTTAAGGAAAACAATATCGGCGCGCTTTCATCAAGATGCTGGCCGGATTTCTTCACATCGTTCGGAACGCCTGTTTGCTCCGTTCTCGGAATACTTAACGACCTTGGAGTTTCATCAGCATGCGAAGCAGATACATATGGCGCACTTTCAATGTATATAGCTCAGTTTATAACAGGAAAATCCGTTTTCTTCGGCGACCCTGTTTCAATGGATGAAAACGAAAACACTTTAACCTTCTGGCACTGCGGTATGGCGCCCTGTTCGCTTGCAAGAGAGGATACGGGAGCCTGTGCAGGTCTTCATTGCAACAGAAAGATAGGACCAACTCTTGAATTTGGCTGCAAGAAGGAAGAAAAGGTAACTGTTTTCAGAATCGGAAAGAAGGCAGACGGAGCGTTCAGAATGTTTGTCTGCTCGGGCGAGGCGCTTGATAAGCCTAAGCAGTTTATCGGAACATCAATTGTTGTTAAAACAAAGAACAACGCATTTGATATTCTGAATAATTCCGTAACCTCAGGATGGGAGCCCCATTTCGCAGTTGCAATGGGCGATATTGAAGAAGAGGCGAAGGCTCTCGGTAATATGCTTGGTATCGAGGTAGAGGCTTTCTAAATGGATTTTAAAGACATATTATTTTTAATTGTTGTTTTTATTTCAAATGTTATTCAGAGCATAACGGGATTTGCAGGAACCGTTCTTGCAATGCCGTTTTCAATAATGCTCGAGGGCTATTCGGTTGCTAAGCCGATTTTAAATGTTCTCGGAATAGTTGTTTCAATCGGCGTTATTTCAATAAACCGCAAGGCTCTGAATAAAAAACAGTTTTTTAAAATGATTGCTATTATGCTGATTGGTATGGCAGGGGGGATGGCATTTTCGTATTTCTTTCATATCAGCGCAAAGCTGCTGTATCGAGCATTGGGAATAATAGTTATCGGCTTTATGTTTCTTGGCTGCTATCATTCATTTTCAAAAAGCTATAAAGAAAAAGAAAAGACGGAAAAAACAAGCTTTTGGTCGTATCTTGTTCTTATTCTTGCAGGAATTGTTCACGGAATGTTTGTTTGCGGAGGACCTCTTCTTGTTGTTTATGCAAGCGAGAATATCAAAAAAAGAGATGAATTTCGCGTAACGGTTTCGGCAGTTTGGGCGGTTCTTAATTCAATTATTCTGTTCAGCGATATAAGGGCAGGATATTTCAATCAAAAACTATTGGTATTGCTTGGCGTTTCAGTTGCAGTTCTTTTCCTTGCGCTCTTCCTCGGAAGTGTTATTTTGAAACATATCAATAAAAAGTGGTTTATGATAATCACTTATGTTTTAATGGGCATAAGCGGAGTTTCGCTGCTGCTTAAATAGTGAAGAATTAAGAGTGAAGAGTGAAGAGTTTTGGTTACTCGCTGCGCTCGAACAATTAATCGTTATTGGTAAAAAGGAGTAAAATTTATGGAAGAAAAAGCATTAACACATGGCATTAAGTTTAAAGACAAAGTCGGTTATGCCCTTGGCGATATGGGAGGACTTTTAACCTTCTCGCTCATATCATCATTTCTCAATGTTTTCTACACCGATGTTTTAAGAATTCCGCTTGGCCAGATAACAGTTTTGATGATTATTGCAAGGGTATGGGACGCAATTAACGACCCGATGTGGGGCGGTTTTATTGATTCAAGAAAACCAACTAAATACGGCAGATTCAGACCCTATATTTTATGGTTTTCAATTCCGATGGCAGTTGCAGCAGTTTTAATGTTTGCCAAGGTTCCGGGCATTGCACCGGGTAAG
>JAFUZY010000177.1 GCA_017476375.1 Eubacterium sp. | reverse complement strand
AGTTACAGTCAGTCGGTGTTTATTACGCTGAGGGTCCACCCGTTCCCATCCCGAACACGGTAGTTAAGCTCACGCGTGCCGAAAATACTTGGAGGGCAGCTTCCCGGGAAAATAGGTAATGCCGACATAAAGAAACAGACTCTTTGGAGTCTGTTTTTTTATGTTATTCGTTTTTTCAAAACGAGTGATAAGTTACGTGAACCGTGGTTCGTGGTTCGTGGCTCGTGGTTCGGGCTGACCGAACTGATGGGAAGAGGCAAAACACCTCATCCACCGCAGGCGGTCCCCCTTCCCCTCAAGGGGAAGGCGTGAGGCTTATCGTTCGCCGATAATATAATCGGAGCGCAGCGACCCGAAACTAACATCTAACATCTAACATCTAACAACTAAAAACTAATATAATCGCCGACCGCAGGTCCCGAAATTCCTCATTCCTCATTCGCAAAGCGCAGCACACAAAACTTCACTCCCCAAATTATGTATATCGGGAACTTTACCTTCTTTACAATACAATTCAAATTTGCTATTATTATTTCAGGTGATATTTTGAAGGATTATAAAGTTATTCATCCTATTGAACCCATTTGGAATGAAAACTCGAAAATACTTATATTGGGTTCTTTCCCATCTGTTAAATCAAGGAAAATGAACTTTTATTACAGCCATCCTCAAAACCGCTTCTGGAGGGTTTTAGCCGGAGTTTTTGACTCAGAAATTCCCTGCACAATTGAGGAGAAGCGTTTATTTCTCATTAAAAACAATATTGCGCTTTGGGATGTTGTTCATTCCTGTGAGATAGAGGGTTCATCAGATAGCTCAATTAAAAATGTTGTTGCAAACGACATAAGCGGGATAATTAATTTTGCAAATATAAATGCTGTTTTCACAAACGTAAAAACGGCTGATAAGCTCTATATCAAATATATTGAGCCGAAGGTTAAAATGAAAGCAATCTGTTTACCTTCAACAAGTCCTGCAAATGCGGCTTGGAGCTTGGAAAGACTGATTGATAAATGGGATAAGGAACTGAGAGGTGTCATATTATGAGCAAATTCAGATGGGCGTATATCGGAAGCGGAAATATTGCCGCTTCAACAGCAAAAAGCATTGAAAAAGGCAATCACAGAATAACCGCTGTTTACGGCAGAAATGCTGCCAAGGTTAATACCTTTGCAAAAAAACACGGCGCTAAGGCTTATAATGATTTTGAAAAGTGCGTTTGCGATGAGGATGTTGACGGGGTTTACATAGCAACTCCCCATACCTCGCATGTGGACTACGCAATTAGAGCAATGGAACTTGGCAAACCCGTTCTTTGTGAGAAACCTGTCGGCGTATGCGAAAAGGATGTTGATATTCTTATTGAAAGTGCAAAAGAGAATAATGTTTATTTTTGCGAAGCGATGTGGACATGGTTTTCGGATGTTGCTCTTGAGGTTAAAAAGTGGGTTCAAAACGGCGAGATAGGAAAAATACGCGAGGTTGAAATCAACTACGCTTTTCCGGGGCTTATGATGCCGAAGGATTCCCGTGTTTTAACTCCTGAAACCGCAGGCGGCGCACTTCTTGACATAGGAATATATCCGATAACATACTGCTATAACCTTTTTGGATACCCCGATAAGATTGAATGCAACGGAACTATAAGAAACGGAATTGATATTAAAGAAACGGTTGTTTTAACCTACGGTGAAATGAAATGCACTCTTAATATGGCGCTTGATACACTTAAAGAAAACTGCTGTATAAAAGGAACTGATGGCGAAATCACTCTTCCGTTTTTCTTCCATATGGCAAATAAAGCTGTTATGAAAAAGAGTGGTAAAAAGCAGGTTTTCAGAGGTAAAACCGACTACCTGACTGAGTTTTCAAGGGTTGCCGAGGAAATAAGAAGCGGCAAAACCGAATCGGATTATATCCCATATAAAGCAACAAAAGAATGCATGAGAATAATGGATGAATGCAGAAAACAAATGAATTTGGTTTATCCTTTTGAAAAGGAGTAAGATATGGAAATTTGGATTGCAAGGCACGCTGAGCCTGATTATGAACACGATAGCATAACCGAAAAGGGTGAAAGGGAAGCTGAGATGCTTGCACAAAGGCTTGCGAAGCAGGATTTTGCGGCAGTTTATTGTTCTCCGATGGGCAGAGCGCAGAAAACAGCCTCATACACCCTTGATAGAATAAAAATGAAACCAACCGTTTATGACTGGCTCCATGAATTTCGCGGAAATGTTATTCTTGACGGTGAAACAACCCATTGCTGGGACAGATACCCTCAGTATTGGACAGAAATTGATGATTATTATTCATATGATAAATGGCTTGATGTTGATTTAATGCAGAGTGACAGCGTTCCGAGCCGTTATGAAGAGGTTTGCACGGGAATTGATGAGCTTCTTGCGATGCACGGCTACGTTCACAACGGCAGACTTTTCGATGTTGTTAAACCCAACAAGGATAAGATTTTGCTTTTTTGTCATTTTGGAGTTGAGGCTGCAATTTTATCACATATTTTCAATATTTCGCCGATGCCCCTCTGGCATAATTTTGTTGCACTTCCAACCTCTGTTACGAGAATCGTCAGCGAGGAAAGAGTCGAGGGCAAGGCAAGCTTTCGCTGTATGTATTTCGGGGATGTCAGTCACTTGTATGCCGGCAACGAGGAACCTTCATTTGCAGCTCGCTTCTGCGAAGTGTTTACAGACGACACAAGGCATTGATTTGATGTGAATTTGAAAAGTAAAAAAAGTGTTTACAAGGGGTCAGACCCCCTGTAAACACTTTTTGTTTTTTGTTGTTATCACTTGTTTTATCCCTGTTTACAAGGGGTCTGACCCCCTTGTAAACAGGGATAATAAACAAGGTGACTGTGATGTATGAAATTGTCAAGTAAAAGTGGACAATAAAAAAAGTATAAATGAATTAGTTAGGAAAGCCCTGTTCAGTTCTGAACTGAACGGGGCTTTTTCTGCCGCATTTGGCAGAAGGGCGTTCAGTGT
>JAFUZY010000176.1 GCA_017476375.1 Eubacterium sp. | reverse complement strand
TCGTAATCTCGACCAACGGTTCCCAAAATTTGTTACCGGCTTGGAGCGCCGACAAATTTTGACCGTTCGGCAGTTCTTTTTGTTCGCTTCATCTGCCACTGGCAGCGCTCACAAACGAACCGTAACTCGTAATTCGTAATAAAAAAATAACGCTGCCTTGCTACGCAAGACAGCGATTATTTCTTTATTACTGCTCAACAGGATAAACAGAAACCTTTTTTCTGCCCTTGCCCATTTTCTCGAACTTAACCTTTCCGTCGATAAGAGCAAAGAGAGTGTCATCAGAGCCGATTCCAACATTGTTGCCCGGATGAATGTGAGTTCCTCTCTGGCGATAGAGAATATTTCCTGCAAGAACGAACTGACCGTCAGCTCTCTTTGCGCCGAGGCGCTTAGATTCTGAATCTCTGCCGTTCTTTGTTGAACCCATACCTTTTTTATGAGCAAAAAGCTGTATGTTTAACTTAAGCATTCCTACACCTCCGTTATAATCACTTTAATGTTCTCGGGATACTGCTTTTCAAGCTCGGTTAAATGAAGTTTTAAACCTTTTAAAATATCCTGAGCCTTTTCTTTGGAAGATTTAATCTCAAGTCTCATATATCCGTCTGACGCCGCTGCATCAGCCTCAAGGGAAATAATTTCAGTTACGGTGTTTGCCGCCATATAGCAGGCGCTTGAAACCGCCGCACAGATAATATCATATCCATGCTCTGCACTCATTGAGTGGCCCTTGCTTTCAAAACCCGAAATCAAACCGTTGTTTTCAAAAAAACTAATTCTTATCATTATGCTTTGATTGATGTAATCTCAACCTTTGTGTAAGGCTGACGATGACCCATCTTGCGCTTTTCGTTCTTCTTCGGCTTATAGGTGAAAACGGTGATTTTCTTGCCCTTGCCGTTCTTAAGAACCTTTGCTGTAACGGAAGCCTTTGCGCAATCCTTGCCTGCCTTGAAGCCCTTATCGGTTGCAACTGCAAGAACCTTATCAAAAGTTACCTCAGCGCTTTCATCAACACCGAGCTTTTCGATATAGAGAACATCGCCTTCGGAAACCTTATACTGCTTTCCGCCTGTTTCGATAACTGCGTACATACTTTTCTTTACCTTTCATAAGACTCGCTACGATAGGCGCACCGGTTTTTGCGGGGCAAAAACAATTAAGAATGAAAAATGAAGAATGAAGAATTTTGGGCGGGACCCTTGGAGCGGGCGCCAGACCCTTTTGTCTCGCAAGCTCGACATTTCCCCTAGCAGGGGAATAACCCGCACCCGATTATAATTGTTCGAGCGAAGCGAGTAACCGCAATTCTTAATTCTTAAATCTTAATTCTTAATTGTCACGCAGTGACTTCATTGCCTATAATATGCGGCTTAATGATTATATCATACTTTCGGCGTTTGTCAATATATAATATTATGTGTTTTAATAAGCCGCAGTCCACTAAATATTGATTATAAAAAATTTTTCTTTACAAATAATAATCTATATGTTATAATTCCTTCGCTGAAAACGAATTACTCGGTTTTAGGAATCACCGTCCCATTACTGTGTTATTCGCAATGGCAAATAATATGAAAGGTGGAATTAATAATGACTCAGGAAAAGAAGCAGGAAATTATTAAAGAGTATGCTATCCACGAGGGTGACACAGGCTCTGCTCAGGTTCAGGTTGCTGTTTTAACATACAGAATCAACGAGCTTACCGAGCATCTCAAGGTTCATAAGAAGGACCATCACTCACGCAGAGGCCTTCTTAAGATGGTTGGTCACAGAAGAAATCTTCTTGCATACATCTATAAGAATGACGTTAACGAGTATCGTAGCCTTATCGCAAAGCTCGGCATTCGTAACACGCTCGAAAGAAATTCAGCAGAAGCTGAAGACTAATCAAATCGGCAGACGATACGCCTTGTATCGTCTGCTCTGTTATTTATTTGTTCAATAAGAAGGGAAAATAATTGTGATAAATTAAGCATATAAACGGCGTTTTTGTGTGTTTAATTTATTACAATTTGCCCTTCTTTTGAAATAGAATTAAAAAGTTAAAAGAGAGGTAAAAAAATGTTTTTCAAGAATTTTAAAGTTTGGGAAACTGAACTCGCAGGCAGAAAACTCACTCTTGAAACCGGCAAAATGGCAGGTCTTGCAAACGCATCTGTTTTAGCTCGCTACGGCGAAACAGAGGTTCTTTGCAATGTTACCGCATCCGCAAAGCCGAGAGAGGGCGTTGATTTCTTCCCGCTTTCAGTTGACTACGAAGAGAAAATGTATTCAGTCGGAAGAATTCCCGGCTCCTTCCAGAGAAGAGAGAGCAGACCGAGCGAAAAGGCAATTTTAACATCACGCTGCATCGACCGCCCGATTCGTCCTCTTTTCCCGAAAGACCTCAGAAACGATTGCTCGGTTGTTGCAACCGTTATGAGCGTTGACCCCGATTGCTCACCCGAGGTTACTGCAATGATTGGCGTTTCAGCTGCAATTGCAATTTCAGACATTCCGTGGGACGGCCCGATTTCAGGCGTTAATGTTGGTCTTGTTGATGGCGAAATCGTTGTTAACCCGAATCTTGAGCAGAGAGCAAAGAGCGACCTTGTTTTAACAGTTGCCTCAACCGCAGACCTTGTTGCTATGATTGAAGCAGGCGCAAACGAGGTAGACGATGAAACAATGCTCAAGGCAATTGAAACCGCTCACGAGGAAAACAAGAAGATTGTTGAATTCATCAACGGCATTGTTGCAGAGGTTGGCAAGCCGAAGTTTGAATATGAATCCTCAAATCCCGACCCGGAGATTATGGCAGAAATTGAAGAGTTCTGCATCGAGGATGTTAAGAAAGCGCTTGATACAGACGATAAAACCGTTCGTGACGCTGCCCTTCTTCCGATTTACGAAGCAGTTCACGAGAAGTTCGACGAGCGCTTTGAGGACAACACGGCAAAGCTTGACGAGATTATGTATCTTGTTCAAAAGCACGTTGTTCGCGCATGGCTCAAGGATGAACACAAGAGAGTTGACGGAAGAGGAATTGACGAAATCCGTCCTCTTAATGCCGAGGTTGACCTTCTTGCAAGAGTTCACGGCTCAGGTATGTTCACAAGAGGACAGACTCAGGTTCTTTCAGTTGCAACACTCGGTCCTATGAACGACGCTCAGCAGCTCGACGGACTTGACGAGCAGACCGAAAAAAGATATATCCACCACTATAATTTCCCGTCATACTCAGTTGGCGAAACAAAGCCTTCAAGAGGCCCCGGAAGAAGAGAAATAGGCCACGGCGCACTTGCTGAAAAGGCGCTCCTTCCCGTTATTCCGAGCATTGACGATTTCCCGTATGCAATCAGAGTTGTATCCGAGGTTCTTTCCTCAAACGGCTCAACCTCGCAGGGCTCAATCTGCGGTTCAACTCTTGCTCTTATGGCAGCAGGTGTTCCGATTAAGGCTCCCGTTGCAGGTATCAGCTGCGGACTTATCACCGGCGACGAAGGCGTTTACGGCGACTTTATGACAATGGTTGATATTCAGGGACTTGAAG